>CAYYCA010000015.1:0-16522 GCA_964470265.1 uncultured Fimbriimonadales bacterium
CCGCCTCCAAAAGCCCTCATGTACGGTATCGTCTCGCCGGCGACTAACGCCGCGCCCTGGATGCAGTGGTGTTCGAGGTGCTGGGGCTGAGCGAGCAGGAGCAGCTCGCGGTCTATCGCGCGGTGGTGGAGCTGGTAAAGAGCCGCCTCGTGAAGGCGCAGAGTGTGGGGTAGGGGTATACTTTTTGCGATGCTTGAGACCATCACCATTCGCGTTTCGCCTGAGACCAAGCGACGGCTGGCGCAAGCGGCGCAGGCGCGCGGCGTCTCCTTAGAGACGCTTGTGGCGGAAGCCCTGGAACGCGCTGCGTCTTCCGAATGGCCCGAGTCCGTGCGTCAACTGGTAGGAGCATGGGGCGACGACTTTCCCGAGCCAGAATCGCTACGCCGTTCTTTAGAGCAAGAGTCCCATCGTGAGCAACCTTAAGTATCTGCTGGACACCGATACGGTCATTTACTTTTTCAAGGGGCGTGGGGGTGTGGCGCAACGCTTACTGCAAACCTCTCCCAGTGAGGTTGCGCTATCGTCTATTTCGCTTTACGAGCTCCATGTCGGCGTGGTGCGCTCTGCACAGCCCGAGCGCACGCTCAGCCAACTGCAGGAACTGCTAAAACTGGTCGTGCTGCTGCCTTTTGACGACGCTGCAGCTCAGGCAGCGGCTGAAGTTCGGGGACAACTGGAGCGAGCAGGCGCAGTAATTGGCACTCTGGACACGCTAATCGCAGGCGTTGCAATTGCGCAAGGGTTGACGCTGGTAACGCATAACCTATCGGAGTTTCAACGAGTGCCCAATCTGCGCCTTGAGGATTGGTTCTAACGCGCCGCTTGGTGAAGGCGTAGCGCGTGGGATAAAAAAAATAAGCGACGCTGTCGAAAGGAGGATCAAAGCCCAGCGCCGCTGACATCTATCCAATTCGCCCTGTGGAACGCCCTCGCAGGGCATTCCACCCCATTAAGACTCAAAACCCGCCCAAAAGCGGACAGCGAATTCGGCAATTTTCGGGAAATTGGCAGGAATCGGGGGGGCAATTCGAGTATTTTAGAAAAACGGTGATGGCAATGATGCGATGGAGCATAGCGACGCTGTGTTTGAGCGGGCTGTTATTCTGGGCGGGCTGGCAGCCGAACGCTGCGCTCGACACGCTGCAGTGGACGACTTTGGACGGCAAAACCGTGCGCCTGACCGACCTGCAGAATGCGAAGGCGACGGTGGTGGTCACGCTTTCCTCGCGCTGCCCTGCGGTGCCGCGCTACGCGCCGCGCCTGAACGCCCTCTACGAGACCTTCCGCAAGCAGGGCGTGGCGTTCTACGGAATCTATCCCGAAGCCGATGAGACCGCCGAGTCGGTGCGCGAGCATGCGCAGCGGATGGGCTTCAAGTTCCCCGTCGTGCGTCAGGGGGCGGTCGCGCTGGCGAAACGCCTGGACGCGACCCATGTGCCGCAGGCGTTCGTGCTGAACCGCAAGGGGGAGGTGGTCTACGCAGGGGCAATCGACAGCGTGACCAAGCGCGAGGTGGGGCAGCATCAGTACCTGCGGGACGCGATTCAGGCGACGCTTGTGGGCAAGCCCGTCAAACAGTCGCGCACGACCGTCGTCGGCTGCTTTTTGACCCTGCCTGAGAACGATCCAGACGCCGCGCCCGCGCAGGTCACCTTCGCCGAGCATATCGCGCCGATACTCTATAACAAATGCACGACCTGCCATCACCCAGGCGACATCGGGCCGTTCCCGTTGCAATCCTACAACGACGCCAAACGCTGGGCGAAGGAGATCAAGTATTACACGGAGAAGCGGCTAATGCCCCCGTGGAAGCCGACGCCTGGCTTCGCGAAGTTCAAGAACGAGTTCTACCTGACCGACGAGGAGATTGCGCTGATTGCCCGCTGGGTCGATTCGGGCGCGCCCGCAGGCGACCTGAGCAAAGCGCCGAAGCCCCCCACTTTCAATAAGGGCTGGTACTACGGCGAGCCTGACCTGATTGTGGAGATGCAGGAGGAGTATGTGCTGGAGGGCACGGGCGGCGACGAGTATCGGTACTTCGTTATCCCCGTGGAGCTGCCTGAGAACAAGGTCATCGTGGGCATCGATATTCAGCCGGGCAATCGCGAGGTGGTGCATCATGCGAATATGTTTGTGGACACATCGGGGCGCGCCCGCCAGCTGGACGCCGAGGATCCTGGTCCGGGCTATTCGAACTTCGGCGGCACGGGCTTCATTCCCGCGATGATGCTGGGCGGCTGGGTGCCCGGCATGCGCCCCATCAAGCTGGACGAGAACTTTGCCGTCGTGTTGCCGCGCAAATTTGACCTCGTGATGCAGGTGCATTACTTCAAGCGAGGCAAGCGCGAGAAAGACCGCACGAAGGTGGGGCTCTACCTCGCCGACCGTACGGAGAACACCAAGCCCGTGCAGCTCGCGGTCATTAGCAATCGCAACATCAACATCCCACCGGGCGAGAAGAACTATCGCATCCACGCTCGCTGGGTCACGCCGAGCGACCGCCCGGTCTACGCGCTCTCGATTATGGCGCACATGCACCTGATTGCACGCGGCGCGGAGGTCGTCGCCAAAACGCCCGACGGACGCACCATCCCGCTGCTGCAAATCACCGACTACGATTTCAACTGGCAGCAGGCGTACTTCTATGAGAAGCCTATCGAACTGCCACCGGGCACGGTGGTCGAGTGCGTGGGCTGGTACGACAACTCGTCGGATAACCCGAACAACCCCAGCAACCCGCCGCGACTCGTGCGCTACGGCGAGGGGACTTACGATGAGATGTTTTTCATTTTCCTCGCCATCCACGACCCGAAGGCAAAGAGTTCGTTCCTGATTCCGGCGAGTTTGTAGGGTTCGGCTGTAGCTGGGCGAGTTCGTCTGGCGTGAGGGCGCGCCATTTGCCGGGCGGCAGGTCGCGCGGCAGGCGGAGGTCGCCAATCGCGATGCGCATCAGCCGTTGCACGGGGTGTCCGACCGCCTGACACATCCGCCGAATCTGCCGTTTGCGCCCCTCGCGCAGGACGATTTCCAGCAAGCTCTGCTCCTGCCCTGCGCGCAGCAGTTTCACTTCGGCGGGCGCGGTGACGCCGTCTTCGAGTTCCACGCCTTCACGGAGCCGTTTCAGGGCGCGCTCGGACGGCTTGCCGCGCACCCACACGCGATAGGTTTTGGGAAGTTTATAGCGCGGGTGCATCAGGCGATTGGCGAAGTCGCCGTCGTTGGTGAACAGCAGCAGCCCCTCTGAGTCGGTATCCAGCCTGCCCACGGGGAACACCCCAGCCGGCGCATCCTTGAGCAGCTCCATGACCGTGTGGGGGGCGTGGGGGTCTTTGCGCGTGGTGGTATAGCCGCGGGGTTTGTTCAGCATCAGGTACACCCGCTGGGCGGGGGGCTGCACGCGCCTGCCGTCGACCGTAATCACATCGCGTTCGGGGTCTACCTTCATGCCCAGTGTAGCGGGGACGCCGTTGACCTCAACGCGCCCCTGCTGAATCAGCTGCTCACAGGCGCGTCGGGAGCCGTACCCGCAAAACGCGAGCCACTTCTGCAGGCGCTGGGGTTCCATCAATAAAGATGGCTCCTGGGGCAGGGCTCGAACCTGCAACCTGGTGGTTAACAGCCACCCGCTCTGCCAATTGAGCTACCCAGGAGCGTCGGCGTTAATAATATACCACATCTGCAGGCGAGTTGTCAAGAGGGTTGGGCTTGGTGCGCGAAACAGGGAGGGGTTCTGAACGCGCGAATAATTCCCTGTACAGGGGAAAAACCCATGCAAGGTAATCCTACGGAGCGTAGCCCGCTGATTGAACTCCGCACTGTCAGTAAAATCTATCGGCGCGACGCGGTGGAGGTACACGCCCTGCGCCGTGTGAACCTCGCCATCCAGCATGGGGAGTTCGCAGTGGTGCTGGGACCCAGCGGCTGCGGCAAAAGCACGCTGTTGAACCTCATCGGCGGGCTGGATACCCCTACGGAAGGCGCAGTCATCGTGAACGGCGTGGACATCAGCCACTACAACGAGGCGCAGATGAGCGCGTACCGACGCCACACAATTGGGTTCATCTTCCAGTTTTTCAACCTTGTGCCGTCGCTCACGGCTCGCGAGAATGTTCAACTGGCGGCTGACCTGGTGGAGAACCCGCGCGACATCGACGAGTTGCTGCGCGAGGTGGGGCTGTACGAACGCGCGAACCATTTTCCGGGCGAACTGAGCGGGGGCGAGCAGCAGCGGATTGCGATTGCCCGCGCGCTTGCCACACGCCCCGCCATTCTGCTCTGCGACGAGCCGACGGGTGAGCTGGACTCCACCACGGGCAAGCGGATTTTGAGCCTGTTGCAGCGAATCAATCGCGAGGAGGGGCAAACGGTGGTACTGGTCACGCACAACGCCGTGATTGCCGAAATCGCCGACCATGTGATTCGCATGCGCGACGGACAGGTGGAATCGGAGACCTACCCAGCGGAGAAGACTCCCGTGGAGGCGTTGCAGTGGTGAGGGGCGTGCTGTGGCGCAAGCTTGGGCGCGAGCTGTGGCGGGCGCGCTGGCAGTACGGCTCCGTCGCGCTGATGGTGCATTTCGGCGTGGCGTTCTACGCGGGCATCAGCGGACTGTACCAGAGCCTCACGCGATCGCTGGACGCTTCGTATGCGCAGTATCGGCTGGAGCATTTCGGAATCACGATGCGGGGCGCGCCGGTGGGCGTGGTGGAGCGCATCCGCCGTATCGAGGGCGTCGCAGGCGCGGAGGGCAGATTGGTGGAGCCTGTGACGATCGAGCTGGGCAAGGAGCGTCCACGCAGGCTGATGGGCAGACTGATTGGCATCGAGACGCGCCGCCCGCTGCAGGTGAACCAGCTGCGCCTGATGCACGGACGCCCCCTACAGGGCGAGCTGAGCCGCGAGGCGTTGCTGGAAAGCAAATTCGCCGAGTATCACGGGCTGCGACCCCGCGAGAAAATCACTATCCGCTGGCGCGATGAAAAGACGGAACTCGCCATCGCGGGCGTCGTGCGCTCGCCTGAGTATGTGTATGTGGTGCAGAGCAAGCAGGAGCTGCTGCCTTCGGAAGATGTGTTCGGCGTGCTGTTCGCCCCGCGCGAGCTGGTGGGGCAGCTCACGGGGCAAAGCGGACGAATCAACGAAGTGCGCGTATTGGTCGCGGAGGGCTATAACCCCGAACTGGTTGCCCGCGAGGTGAAACGCCTGCTCGCCGCCTACGACCCAGAACCGCCCGTGATGCGCAAAGACCAGCCGAGCTACTACCTGCTGCAGTCGGCGGTGAACGAGCTGCGTTCCTACGCGGTGTTCTTCCCTGCCCTGTTCTTGAGTGTGAGCGTTCTTACGCTGTACGCGCTGCTGATGCGGTTGGTGGCGCAGCAACGGCACACGATTGGACTGCTGCGTGCGCTGGGCTACACGCGGGCGCAGGTGCTGCTGCACTATCTGGGCGGCGCGTTGCTCACAGGCCTCATCGGCGGTCTGGTGGGCGTGCCTGCGGCGTTTATCGTGTCCTACTTCTTCTCGGAAGCCTACCTGAGCTTTCTCGGTTTGCCCGTCGTGGTGAATGTGCCGCCGTGGACACAGACGGGCGTGAGTATGCTTCTGGCGTTGGGGGCGACTCTGCTCAGTGGGGCGGTTCCTGCGTGGCAAGCGGCGCAGATTCCGCCCGCGCAGGCGTTGCGCCCGGAATCGCCCACCGTCGGGCGCGTGGCGTCGCTGGACAGGTTCATTCCGCTGCTTAACCGTGCGCGCTTGCTCTATCGGCTGCCCGTGCGTAATCTTTCGCGCTCGCCGCGGCGCACGGTGGTCGGCGTTCTCGGCGTCGGGCTGGGCGTAATGATGGCGATGCTCGCCCGCGGGATTATGGACTCGCGCGATGTGGTGCTGGCGCTCTATTTTGAGCAGGCGCTGAGCGAGGACTTGCGCGTGGGCTTTGCGCAGCTCCGCGAGGCGAGCGTCGTGAATCAGGTGCGCACTTGGCGCGGTGTGGAGCGCGTGGAAGGCTCGCTGGAGCTGCCCGTGAAGCTGCGGCGAGGCGAGCGCGTCTATGACGCCCTGCTGCGAGCCGTCGACCCGCATAGCCCCCAACTGCGCCTGTTTACTGAAACGGGCGAGCCTGTTGCGCTCACGGGGCTGGTGTGCGGGCAGGTGGTGCAGGATAGATTAGACTTAGAGCGCGGCGATATGGTGTACCTGTCGCTGCCCGCCGAGCTGCTGGACGAGCCGCCCCGCGAGACGCCCGTGCGCGTGCATGGGCTGGTGTGGGAGACCATCGGCACAGTGGTCTATATGCCTCACGATCAGGCGCAAGCATGGCTTCGCCGTCAGGTGCAAGCCCCGCCGAACGCCATCAGCAGCCTGCGCGTGTGGGTGCAGCCTGCATATCAGCGCGAGGTGATGCAACGGCTCAAGCAGCTGCCCGGCGCGGGCGCGGTGATTGTCAGCGAGGAGGTTATCCAGCGATTCGCGCGACTGGACGCCATCGCGCGCCAGTTTTTCTACTTCATGATGGGCTTCGGGATGGTGATTGCGCTGGGCGTGATTTTCAGCGTGGTCACGGTCGGCGTGCTGGAACGGCGCAACGAGGCGGCGACACTGCTCACGATTGGCTTTCGGCGCAGGCAGGTGTACGGGCTGCTGCTCAGCGAGAATATGCTGCTCGTCACAATGGGCGTGCTGCTGGGGCTGGTATTGGGGCGGATTATGGTCTCCCTCTCAATCCAGGTGATTGTGCCCTCCGAGCAGGCGGAGCTGATTGCCTTCCGCCCCTATATCACATGGCAGACCTACGCCTTCACCGCAGTGCTGAGCTGGCTGGTGGGCTTGCTGGCGCAATTGCCTGCGCTGCGCTTGATTACGCAGATAGATCTTGTGGCGGCGTTGAAAGAGCGCGTGAGTTAGCCACCCTGTACCGACTGACCGTAAGGAAGCGGATTCCCTGCGGTAAAGGCGAGACAGGTACAATTCGGGCTATGAGGGAATGGTCACGAATTACCCGCGATCCGAAAGTTATGGGCGGCAAACCTTGTATTCGAGGGATGCGAATCACGGTGGGCACGCTTGTCGGGCTACTGGCTTCGGGCTACACGGAGACACAAATACTGGAAGCGTATCCGTATCTTGAACCTGAAGACATTCGCGAGGCGTTAGCCTATGCCGCATGGCGCGTCGAGGAACAAGAGGAACTGCTACCAGTATGAAGGTGCTTGTCGATGTTAATTTGTCGCCCGAGTGGTGCGATTATCTTCGGGCAAGCGGGATCGAGGCTATTCACTGGTCCACTGTCGGCGCGCTCACAGCGTCAGATGAGGAAATTATGCGTTTTGCACGCGAGAATGGATACATCGTCTTTACTCACGATCTGGACTTCAGTACGCTTCTTGCGTTAACGGGCGACGATGGACCGAGCGTGGTGCAAATGCGCACCCAAGATGTGATGGCTGCCACACACCATGAGCGGGTGACGCGGTTGCTGCGCCACTATGCGGAGAAGCTCAGCGCTGGGGCGATATTGACTATAGACGATGTTCGCCAGCGCGTCCGTATCCTGCCAATACGCAGAGCGCTTTCCATCGATACAGGCGAAGGGTCCGAAGCAAAAGATTAACCTCCCTGCACCGCCTGCCAGTGTTCCAGTTTATCGATATCCGCGCCGACTTCAGGGTAGGGCGTGATGATTCCCTTCACGGGAACCTGCAAAATCCGCTCCACGCGCTTTTCGATTTGCTCGATGCTCAGCAGGCGCGGGCTAATCCACTTCGCCAGCAGGAAACGCAGCAGCAATCCAGTTCCCACTGCCATCGCGAGGCGAACGGGCTGTTTGCGAGCGCGGTAGAGGGCTTCGAGTCGGGGCAGCTCGCGCAGGGCGATCTCCCGCCGCGCCCAGAACAGGTTCCCTCCCGTGAACTCACCCTCGCGCAGGCGAACGGTAGTGCGTTGCATGCCGGGAAATCGCTGGCGACACAAATCGGCAGGCACGACGGCGTAGGTGAGCGATGCGCCGCTGCGCAGGCTCTCTTCCAGAAAGAAGCGCACGCTCTCTGAAGTCAAGAACGGCAGGTCGACGGTGGCGAACAGAACCGATTCGGTCGGGCTATGTTCCAATCCGAGCCGTACATTCTCCAGCAGGCTCCCGCGCGGAGGCAGTACCGTATAGCCGTCGCCGTGCGGCGCGTCGCCCACGATGAGAATAGCGTCGATGCCCTCCACACCCTGCAACGCCCGCACCACATGCCGATACATCGGCGCGTCGCCCACAATCACTTCCGCCCGCGAGCGCGCGCCTGTCCGCGCCTGCAATTCGGGGTCTATATCGCCGCCCGCCAGCACAACGGCAGTCGTCGCCTCCTTCATAAATCCGCCTCTAAACGGTAAACAGTCGCGCTACCCGAATAGCGCGGTCGGGACGCGCCAGCGGAGCGACGGCGTCATCTGGGGCAAGTAGCAATCGCGTCCGATACCCGTAGCCGAACGGCGCGTCAGGTATTGCGACAGGGTCGCGGTAGACCTCCAGACGGCGATTCTCCAGATCGATAATCCAGTACTCAGGAATGCCCGCTTTCGCATAGAGACTGGATTTCACCTCTCGGTCATACTGCAAGCTGCTCTGCGCAATCTCGATAACCAGCACTGCCGTCGTCGGGTGCGAGTGTAAATAGTCTGACAACTTCCCTGACACAACAGCGAGATCGGGTTCAGGCTCGCTCTCGCCCAGCGCGAGGGGAGACTGCATCCGCACACAGTAGCCCTTGCCGAACAGCCTACGAATGCGGTCGTACAAACCGTGCGTTTCGGCGACATGTTCGGGACCTACAGGCGCCATTTCGATAATCTCTCCCTCAATCAGTTCCACGCGCTCGTCTTCACGCAGCACGCCCGTCTCTGCCAACTTGTGGTACTCCTCGCGTGTGAACTTGCGGCGGGGCAGAGGCAACCTGTCTTCCCCGCGAGGCTTGAAGCGATTCGCGTGCGGCGGTTTCAGCGAAGGCATCGGCGAGATTATACCTGTCGCCTAAAACTTGAAGTCGTCGGGCTTCAAGTTCGGGAACGCATACTCCGTAAACACGCGCAGCGAGCGGGTTCCCTTTGAATCGGCGTATTCGATGCGCCACGGCATCAGGTCGCGGGCGTCTATCGTGAAGTTCACGCGCTCGACGGGGTCGTTTTGCGGCGCGAAGCTGAGGGTAAACACCTCCCGCTGTCTCTGTTTCGCGCGTTGGATGGGGTCCGCCTTCGCCCCCCGAAACAGCCGCTGCAGGTCTTTTAGGATATGCCCCAGGTCGGTCTCAAAAAATCGCGCAATTTCGGGGTCATTGGGTTCGTACACACGGCGGATAAGCCCCTTCCGCGCGTGAACCTTCTTTTCCACATCAGGATTGTAAATCAGCACCGCGCCGTTGCTGAACAGGTCGCGCTGGATGATGGTCATTTTCCGATAATGGGGCTGCAGGAACTCCAGCTTGTAGATTTGTTTGTCGCCGAGTTTGCCCGTTTTCTCGTCGCGCTCCTGAAACTCCCAGGTGTAGCTGTAGGCGCGGGTACGGGCGACCTTCTGCGCGAACTGTTGCATCAACTGTTGCGGGGTGGGGTTCTGCATGGCTCACACCTCCGGCGCGATGAACTGCTCTAAGTAGCGTTTGCCGATGAGGAAGCCCTCCTCGCGTCCGACGGCGGCGTCTTCGTGTTCAATCGACAGCACGCCGTTGTAGCCGACGCGCCGCAGTGCGCCGATATACTCGCCCCAGCGCACGCTGCCCAATCCCGGAATTACATACCGCCACCAGCCGCTGCCCTGATTGCCCACATACTCCAGCCGCGCGCGCATTACCTCGGTATCTTTCGCGTGCGTGTGGAAAATGCGCGAGCCGAACAGGAACACGGCATTAATGTAATCAATCTGCTGCCAGAGCAGGTGCGACGGGTCGAAGTTCAGCCCGAAGTTCGCGTGGGGCACGACTTCGAACAGCCGCTGCCAGTGGTCTAACGCCTGAATGTTGGTGGCGAACCAGTTTTCTAAAGCGATATTCACGCCTTTTTCGCCCGCGTACTCGCACAGGGGATGGAACACGGCGGCGCAGTCCTCCTCGATGGTCTGCATTTTGCTTTTACCTGGCACGGGATGCCCCGCAAGCGTGCAGACCACCTCCACGCCGAGCGCGTGCGCGATATCGATGGCTTTGCGCACGCCGTCGTTGTTGCGCTGACGCTCGTTCGGGTCGGGGTGCGTGTTGTTCGTGTAGAATGCAATTGCCGACAGTCCCACGCCCGTCTTGTCCATCAGGCGTTTCAGCGCGTCGAGGTCGGGGTTCTCAAGATTCAGGTGTGGGTGTCCGTAGCCACACGCGAGTTCCAGCGTTTTGAATCCGTGCTTGCGTGCGAACTCGAACACGGTCTCCAGCGGTTCGCCCGTGAACGGCGCGGTGAGTATTCCGACATGCATAGTGGGAGGTCGATTCGCGCTGGGGGGTCGGTTTCCTGCAGGTTCAAAAGTGTAGTAATAAATCTTCCGCCCGTCGGGTTTGGTTTCGGCGCGTTTGTGCATGCGCCATTTCATCGGCGCGCCTCCGCCGCCTGCCATGCCAGCGCCGCCCCGCCGAGAAGACCCGCGTCCTCGATGCGCTCCGCAGGCACGATTTGACAATCCTGCAGCAGCGTGGGCAGCGCGTAGTCGCGCACAGTGCGGTGAATCGCGTCGAACAGGGGCGCGCCCGCTTTAGCAATCTGTCCGCCAATCGCCACGATTTCTGGATTAAAGATGTTGATAAAGGTCGCGACGGCGACGCCGAGATACGCGCCGATTTCCCACCAGATGGCGATGGCGGTCGGGTCGCCCTGTTCCGCCGCCTGGCTCACCAGCGCGGGCGTGATTTTCGCGGGATCGCCCTCCGTGAGCGCGTTCAGCAGGCTGTCGGGGTTGCGGCGCGCCTCCTCGCGGGCGAGTTCGACAATCGCGTCGCGCTTCGCGTAAGCCTCGATGCAGCCCCGTGCGCCACACCCGCAGCGCGGTCCGGCGAAGTTGATAATCGCGTGTCCCAGCTCGCCCGCGCCGCCGCCCAGCCCGACCAGCAACACGCCGCCGTCCCAGTGGGCGTTTCCCTGAACCTGATGGCGGGTCAGCACCACGCCGCCGCCGATGCCTGTGCCCAGCGTGAGCATCACCAGCCCGCGCGCCTGCCCGCGTCCGACGCCATAGTAATACTCGCCCAGCGCCGCCAGATTTGCGTCGTTGCCCATCACGACAGGCAAATTCAGACGCGCCCGAATCGCGTCTGCCAGCGGCACATCGCGCCAGACCTCGAAAATCTCCCCACGCATCTCGCCGAAGTTTGGCGCCCAGCGCACCACCCCGCGCGCCGAGTCGATATGCCCCGGCGCCGCCATCCCAATCGCCGCGGGCGGAACGCCTGACGCCTCAATTGCTTCGCGAATGGTCAGCACAATCTGCTCAAGAGTGATGCGGAAGCCTTCCTGTGCGCGCGAAGGATGCTGCACAGGAGGGCTAAGCAGCTCGCCTGCGCGATTGACGACCGCCGCGCGCACATTTGTTCCGCCTAAATCCACGCCCACAACCGCCGTCGCCATCAGGCGGTAGTATACCTGCTCCCAACATGACGGAAAGTGAGGTACAATACCGCCATGAAACGCTTTCTATCGTTGGGTCTGAGCCTGTTGCTGCTCTGGGCGTGGGCGGATCGCCCACTGTGGACGAGCCGCGCCGAAACCATCACGCCGACCGACCTGCGGGCACACCTGGAATTTATCGCCTCGGACGAGCTGGAAGGACGCGATACGCCCTCGCGCGGGCTGGATCTCGCAGGCATGTATATCGTCTCGCACCTGCAGCGCTGGGGCGTGAAACCTGGGGGCGAGAACGGAACCTATTATCAGTCGCTGAACTATCGCGTCGATACCATCAACACAGGCGAGAGCCGTATTCAGGTAGGCGGGCGCAGCTTTGAGTACGGCGTGGGCTTCGTGGCGCGCCCCGTCCCCCTCAACGCCAACGCGCCGATGGTCTATGTCGGCTACGGTTGGTCAAATCCCCAGAAAGGAATCGACCCCTACGCGGGGCTGGAGGTGCGCGGCGCGGTGCTGATTGTGCAGGCGGGCTACCCGAAGGAGGTTATTGAGCTGGGCTTCGATGCCGCGGCGCAGGCGGGCTGGCTCTCGCCCGAACAGAACGCCGAGCAGAAAGGCGCGCTGGCGATTCTGCGTATCGACCCGACGGATATGGGACGAATCGAGCGCATCGCCCGCGCGTGGAGCCAGCGACGCGGCGTGGAAGGACTGCAGACGCTAAGCAATATCCCCGTCATCGTCGCGTCGCAACCCCTGCTGGAAGCGATTTTCGTAGGCGAGAAATTGACCGCCGCCGAACTCATCCAGCGCGCCGACAGCGGCGAGCCTGCCCCCTCATTCGCCCTCAGCACGGAGAAGCGAATCGCCATTAACCTCAGCGTGCAGACCCAGAAAGAGGTCGCGCGCACGGTGATTGGCGTGATTGAAGGCTCCGACCCGACGCTCAAACACGAGTATGTCTCGCTGGGGGCGCACTTAGACCATGTGGGCATGGCGCGCAGCGGCGAGGATCGCATCTACAACGGCGCGGACGACAACGGCTCGGGCAGCGTCGCGCTGCTCGAAATCGCCGAAGCGTTCGCCACAGGTCCCCGCCCGAAACGCTCCATCCTGCTGCTCTGGTACGCAGGCGAGGAGAAAGGACTGCTCGGCTCGCGCCTGTTCGTGGAGCGACCCACCGTGCCGCTGGAAAATATCATCGTGAACCTCAACCTCGATATGGTCGGGCGCAGCAAGCAGCCAGGCGACACGAACCCCCGCAACCGCTACCTGTCGGGTCCGAACGAAATCTATGTGATTGGACCGAATGTCGCCAGCCCCGACCTGGGCAAAATCCTGAACTCAGTGAACGATCAGTACCTGAAACTCACGCTGAACCCGATGTACGATTCGCTGAATCACCCAGAGCAGCTCTACTTCCGCAGCGACCATTACAGCTTCGTGTCCAAAGGCATCCCCGCGCTCTTCTTCTTCAGCGGGCTGCATGAGGACTACCATCAGGTCTCGGACTCGGTCGACAAGATCGACTTTGAGAAAATGGCGCGGGTGGCGCGCACGGTGTTCGGGCTGGCGTGGGAGCTGGCGGACTCGCCGGAGCGTCCCGCGCGGGTGAATGTAGAGAGTTTACAGCGACGGCGATGAAACCTGCTCCGGAAGCATTTGCGCAGGCGGCGGAGGCGTTGCAGCGCGCGCTGCAACGCCTGCACATCCCGTTTGACCCGACGCGCTTCGCGTGGGAGGGGATTTCGCCGCTGGTATACAAAGAGCATGCGGGCGACGCGCCTGGCATGGGCTGGCGCGGGGTGACGCGCTATAGCCTCGGACGCCCGCCTTATATCGATGCGCAGTTCGCCCTGCGCTATTTCGAGATCGCGCCCGACGGCTACTCCAGCCTAGAAAAGCACGCGCATGTGCATCTGGTGGTGGTGATCCGCGGGCGCGGGCGCGCACTGGTGGGCGAGCATGTGTTCGAACTCAAGCCGTTCGACATCGTCTATGTGCCGCCCCACACGCCCCACCGCTGGATTAATCCCTACTGCGAGCCGTTCGGGTTCCTGTGTCCTGCCGACGCTGAGCGCGATAAGCCGCAGCCCGTCTCAGAAGCCGAGTGGCAGGCGTTGAGAACAAACCCGGAGACCGCGCCCTATGTGTTTTAGGGGTTGATGCGCAGCGGCTCCTCGCCTTTTCGAATCCAGCCACGCTGTCGCGCCAGCGACTCGCGCCCCAGATCTGTCTGCACCCGTCGCAACTCCTCCTGCAAGGCGCGCTCCTGCGCCCGAAGTGCGAGCAGTTCCTGTTGCAACTGCGCCGTCTCTTTCCGCAACTCGCGCCACTGGGTATAGCGCAACACAGTGCGAGGTGTAACGCTCACCGTCAGAACAATTGCGATGAGCCAGAGCGCGAGGCTCCAGCCCCAGAAAAACCTCCGTGTTCTCGCCATTCTGCCGCTCCGTTGCCCCTAACTATACCACAGGATGTAGGGAATTCCTGCAATTTTTACAACGGATTGGGGGGAATTAAGCCCAATTTTCGCACGCACAGCTCCAGAAACTCGCATTCAGGACACGCAGGAAGCCACTTCGGGTGCAGCAACTCCCAGTCCTCGTCCAGAATCTGCGCCACGAGCTGATCCAGCAACTCTCGAAACTCCGCCAGCGTCTCGGCGTCGACGGGTACCGCGACCTTCTTGTTAGGGCGCAGCGCGTGGATGGCAATCCACAGCGGGCGGTCGGGGTAATGTTCCTGCACGAGCAGGGCGTAGCAGTGCAGAGCGAGGTCGTTGCGCACTTGCTCTTCCGTCACATCGGCGCGTCCGCTTTTGTAATCGATAATCTCCAGCGTTCCGTCGGGGTGTTCGTCGACGCGGTCGATACGCCCCATCAGCACATAGCGTCCCATGTCGCGGCGGAGCATGCGCTCCGTGAACAGCACGAGGGCTTCAGAAGGCTGTTCCGCCTGCGCCTGATAGTATTGTTGCGCGAGTTGAAGCCCGGTTTGCTTGTACGCCTCGCTTTGCTCGCTGGTCTCGAACCCTGCGTGGCTCCAGAGCTGTTCGAGGGCTTGGTGGAACTCCTCAGGGGAGAGTTTTTCCGCGCCGCCCGCGCTGTGAAAAAACTCCAGTGCGCGATGGAGGTTCGAACCGAACGCGAAGGCGGGGTTCGGGCGGCGCAGCCACCTGCCGTAGGGGGTCATGTACGCCCAGTGGTACTTGATACGGCAGGTTAGGTAGGTGGTGAGTTTGGTGGGGCTGAAGGTGGGCTTACGCATGGACGCGCTCCAGCGCATGCAGGCGCAGCGCGCCCGTGTTCGCGAGCGTGAACAGCAGCTCCACTTCGGAGAGGGTGAACTCGCGCGGGGTCTCGCTCAGCAGGGTCATCACGCCGAGCGTGCGCTCCGCGACCTGCAGCGGCACGGCGAGCGCAGAGGCGAACCCGCCAGGCAGCGGCTCCTTGAGGTTCTGCGGATGCTGCGGCAGGTCGGGCGCGGCAATCGGCGCGTTGAAGGCATAGACCCAGCCCGGCAGGCTATACTGCGCGTCGGGACTGTGGTTCAGCAGGGGCTCCGAAAGCGGCTCCACATAGACGGGCGCGAGGCGGTCTGGCTCACGGCGACTGGGCAGGTAGATGACCGTGTAGTCGTGCGGGATGAGTTCGTGCGCTGTGCGGCAGAGCAGGCTCAACACTTCGCGCAGGCTGTGCGTCTCGCCCAGCTGCAGCGACAGGTCGTACAGCCGCGCCATGTGCTGGGCGCGCTGCGCGGTCTGCTCATACAGCAGCGCGTTGGAGAGCGTGAGCGCGATATGCCCCAGCAGCGGGGGGATCCAGTCTAAGGCGTCGGGGGCGTCGGCGGGCAGGGCGAGCGCGAGCAGCCCCAGCGGCTGCTCGGTCAGCGTGAGTGCGTAGAGGCGATGCGGGCGTCCCGCCCAGACCACTTCAATAGGCGCGTCCATCCAGTTGGCGGGCAGCGATTCCAGTTCAATCTGCGTGGGCAGCGGCGACGCGCCGTATTGCGCCGCCTGCAGCAGCGCACGGCGGTTCTCGTCGTAGAGCCACACGCCCCCGCCTTCGGGCGCCGCTTTGCGCATCAGCGACTCGACGGCTTCGAGCGCACGCTGCAGGCTCAAATCCGCCCCTAATCGCTTCGGCAGGCGGCTGAGCCACTTGAGGGCGCGCTCGCGCTGCTCCAGCTGCTGCTGCGCTCGGCTCAGGCGTGTGAGCAGCTCCAGCGGCGTCGCCGTCTGTTCCAGTAAAACGCGATGGGCAGGTTCAAACGGCGCAGGACGGTTCAGCAGCACAACCGCGCTGAGGGGCAGGGCGGGCAACGGGACGGCAAGTCCAGTGAGAATCGCGCCAATCGGCTCCTGATGGGTCTGGGCATGGTAATCCCAAACCTCACGGCGCAACAGCGTCGGCTCCAAGACGGTGTCTTCGGGGCGCAGGCGGAACCCGCGCAGCTCATCGGCGCGTTCCCCCGCAACATACGCAAACTCGACTTGCGCGCCGCTGGGATCAGGCAGCAGCAGCACCCCCTGCTGCGCCTGGGTGCGCGCGATTAACCAGCGCAGCGCGTTCTCGATCGCCTCGCCTGGGGGCGCGCCCTGCTCTAACCCCGCCAACCACGCGCCCCATTCAGGCTGCTCCGCATAGTCCAACCGAACGGTTGCCTCCCGCAGGTCGATTCTACCCCGCGGGAGCGATTCCTGCTATCGCCCCGTTTGAGGCAGGCGCAACGGTTCGTAGCGCGGCTGCCCCAGTTGATAAACCACCGAGCGCGTCGGCGTCACGAAAACAATCTGCAGCTGCCGCACATACACACGACAGGGACGCATTTCAGGCGACTGCTCAAGCTGGGTTCGCAGGAACTCGGGTAGGTTGACCGTCGTCGTGTCCGCAGGCGCATCGTCGCGAGCAAAGGCAGTGATTGTGCCGCTGTTGTCTTCCAG
>CAYYCA010000016.1:0-16297 GCA_964470265.1 uncultured Fimbriimonadales bacterium
TCTCGCCGAGTCGCTGCCCGCCGAACTGCGCCTTGCCGCCCAGCGGCTGCTGCGTAACCAGCGAGTAGGGTCCGATGGAGCGGGCGTGGATTTTCTCCTCCGCGAGGTGTTCGAGTTTCAGGATATAGAGGTAGCCCACGGCGACGGGGTTGCCGAACGGCTCGCCAGTGCGCCCGTCGCGCAGGATGACCTTGCCAGTTTCGGGGTCGAAGCCCGCGCGGTCAATCGCGCGCTGGCGAATCGCCTCCACGAGCGCGTCGACGCTGGGCGTCTTTTTGTCGGCGAAGGCAAGTCGGCTGGCGATGCGCTTGCGCTCCGATTCGGGTGCGTTTTCGAGCGCGGCGCGCACGGCTTCCATCGCGTCGTCAAAGGTCGCGCGGTAGCCCCACTCCACAGGTTTGCCCGCCTCGTCATGCAGACGGAGTTCGTGATCCAGCAGGATGCGCAACGCCTTGCGACGCAGGCGGTCAGCTAAGTAGCGCATCTCCTGCTTAATCTCTTCAGGCGTGGAGCTTTGGAACACAGGCGTCTGGAAGCGCACGCCTAGCTCTTTGGCAACCAGCCCCAGGTGGAACTCCAGAATCTGCCCGATGTTCATGCGCGAGGGCACGCCGAGGGGGTTCAGCACGATATCGATGGGCGTGCCGTCCATCAGGAACGGCATATCCTCCACCGGCTGAATCTTCGAAATCACGCCCTTGTTGCCGTGTCGCCCTGCCATTTTGTCGCCTTCGGTAAGCGGGCGGCGGGTGGCGACCGTCACGCGCACGCGATGGTTCACGCTCGGCGGCAGTTCGTCCTCTTCCAGCTGACGCAGCGTCCCGTGGCAGCGCGGGCAGGTTTTGGACTCCAGCGGCTTGGAGCGATAGAACAGGCTCTTACAGCTCTCGCACTCGTACTTGAAGCGAGCGAACTGCGTGACGCGCACCACATAGCCGCGCTCGCCGTGAGGCAGGCGCAGCGACACATCGCGCATCTCCTCCGCCTTGCCGCCGAAGATGATGCGCACCAGCTTCTGCTCCGTCGTGCCCTCGGTCTGCCCCTTCGGCTGGATTTTGCCCACGAGGATATCGTCGGGTTTAACCTCCGCGCCGATGCGGATGATGCCATTCTCATCGAGGTCGCGCCGCGCCTCCTCGCCGACATTCGGAATGTCGTTGGTGATCTCTTCAGGACCGAGCTTGGTCTCCGTCGCGTCGGTCTGATGGCTCTCCAGGTGGATGCTGGTGTAGGTATCGTCGTACAGCAGGCGTTGCGAGACGAACACGGCGTCCTCGTAGTTGTAGCCGCCAGCGGGCAGGAACGCCACGAGGATGTTGCGCCCCAGCGCGAGTTCCCCGTTCTCAGTGGAGGGTCCGTCCGCGATGATGTCGCCTGCGCGCACGCGCTGTCCAACCTTCACCTTTGGCAGGAAGGTGAAACAAGTGCCCTTGTTCGACTGCACGAGATGGGGCAGGCGATAGACTTCGAGTTCGCCGTTGTCCTCGCGTTCGATGCGAATTTCAGTAGCGGAAACATACTTCACGCGCCCTGTGGCGCGGGCGGTAATCAGGCTTTGTGCGTATTTGGCCGCGTGCCGTTCCACGCCGGTGAACACCAGCGGCGCTTCGGGGTTCACCAGCGGCACGCCCTGACGCTGCATGTTGGATCCCATCAGCGCGCGTCCCGCGTCGTCGTGTTCCAGAAAGGCAATCATCGTCGCCGAGACGGAGAACACCTGCGCCGGGTTTACATCCATATACTGCACCTGTTCGCGCGGCACGATGGGGTACTCGTCGCGCCAGCGCACCTGCACGGTTTCGGGCAGGTAGCCGTTCTCGTCGAGCGGGGTATCGGCGGGGGCGATGTACGCGCTCTCATCCTCGTCGGCGGGCAGGTACGCCACCTCGTCGGTCACTTTACCGTCGCGCACGATGCGGTACGGCGTGCGCAGGAAACCGAACTCGTCCACATAGGCGTACAGCGTCATCTGGGTCACGAGACCGATGTTCTGCCCTTCGGGGGTCTCGATGGGGCAGATGCGCCCGTACTGCGAGGGCGTGATGTTGCGCACCTGCGGCGGGATGCTCTGGCGGTTCAAGCCGCCTGGTCCCAGCACCGACAGGCGGCGCTTGTTCGCCAGCTCCGCCAGCGGGTTGGTCTGATCCATAAAGGTTGAAAGCGGGTTCGTGGCGAAGAACGATTGCAGCGCGCCCGTGACAGGTTTGACGCTCAGCACCACATTCGGCAGAATCTGCGACACATCCTCGGCGGCGGTCATCTTCTCGCGGGCGGTTTTCTCTAATTTCAGAAACGCCGCGCGCAGGTGCGCCTGCAGCAGCTCGCCGACGGAGCGCACGCGCTTGTTTGCCAGGTGGTCGGTGTCCTCGTATTCGTGTTTATCTTCCGCCATCTCCAGCAGGTGGCGCAGCGCGAGAATCAAATCGGGCACAGTCAGGCGACGCACATCGAGCGGGATACCGTGGCGGAGTTTGCGCGTAATCTGATATCGTCCCACGCGCCCCAAATCGTAGCGGCGGGGATCCAACACCAGCCCGTAGAACAGGTTGCGCACATTCTCCTCGACGGCGGGGTCGCCCGGGCGCATTCGGCGGTAGAAGTCCAGCACCGCCTCGCGCGAGTCTGCTGTCGAGTCGGCTTCGAGCGTCGCTTTGAGCAGTGGGGGCAGCTCCATATCGCCGCCCTGCACCTCGATAAAGCGCACGCGCACTTCAGGCAGCTTGAGCTTGGCAATCTGTTTGGCGGTCTTTTCGTCGAACACCTCGCCCTCTTGAATGATGGGCTTGCCCTTCGCGTTGGTAATCGTCTCTGCGGCGGTTTTGCCCACGAGGTCGCTTTCCTTGGGCGCGTGGAGGGTCAACTCGCGCGGGATTTCGCGTCGCTCGCGGGGGCGTCCGAACATCGCGGCGATGGCGTCGTTGGTCAGTCCCAGCACGGGGTCATAGGGCGGCTCGCACTTCACGCGCAGCGTGCGCGCCCCCTCTGGCAGGTTCTCCAGCAGGTCAAAGGTCAGCACATCGCCCGTTTGCAGCAGCGTTTTGCCCTCGTACTCCACATCCTGCAGCATGCGCCAGCCGACGGCGCGCTCCAGCTCCAGTTCGGCGGGCACGCGGGCTTCCTCATACGCCGCGAACGCCTTGATAATCTGCGTAATCGGCAGTTGCTTCGATTGGTGAACCTTCAGGCGGATTACATTCTGCGGATCCGTGCCGCCGTCCAGCCACGGCCCCTCGGCGGGGATAATCTGCATTTGCAGCACTTTGCCGAAAGTGCGCGCCATCATCTCGCGCCCCGTGCTGGAGAGGAACGGCGACGGGAAATGGATTCCCGGCGTGCGGTTCAGCTGGCTGATAATCACGCGCTCGCGCCCGTTTACGATGAAAGTGCCGCCTTCGGTCATCAGCGGCAGGTCGCCCAGATAAATCTCGCTCTCCTGCACCTCCCCATCGCGCTTGCCGAAACGCACCTTCACGCGCAGCGGCGCGTCGAAGGTGATTTCGCGCTCGCGACACTCGTCCACTGAGTATTTCGGCTCGCCCAGACAGTAGTCGCCAAATTCAATAAAGTAGTTGCCCGTCAGGTCGTAAATCGGTGAAAAGGTTTGAAACAGTTCCTTCAGTCCTTCTTCTAAAAACCAGCGGTAGGAGTTGTATTGGATTTCGATCAGGTTCGGCGGCTCTAAGATTTCACGAATGCGCTTTCGGCTGTGTCGCACAATCCGCATAAATTACCCTCCACAGGCGCAAATTTGCCCAGTCTGATAGTATACCTCAAGCCCCCTGCCTCTGTCAAGGGGGGCGGTGAGACGCGAGTAAATTACGGCTGCCTCGTCAGCGCGTTGGCGATTCGGACCAGGTCGTCGCGTTGTTGCTCTACCCGAGACTGCATCAGCGCGGTCTGAATTGCCTGCTCATAGTCGCCGTTGACGGCGTAAGCGAGCGCGATGCGGTTCAGGTTCGCCTCCTTGCTGGTAAATCGCCCCCATCCGCGCGAGCGCAAGGGCGCGCGTCTCACGCGCCCGAATCGAGCCAACTTCGTGCAGAGCGCGTCGCGGGTCGCTCTTCTGGGCATGCCAGAGCGCACGATAGAGGCGGACAAGCTCCCTCGCCTTCTCGTTCTCGCTGTAGGCGGGGAGCCGATTCAGCAAGTGAGGCAAATCGTATTTCAGGCAGACTTCCGCCAGCATGCGTACCTGCATCCCGTTGAGTGGGGTGAGCGCGGCGCGGCGGCTGGGGAGCCACTGCGCCCACCACTCCGAGAAGGGGCTGAACCCCTTGCTGCGCGCCAGCGATTGCCGAATGAGCCATTCCGCCCGCTCCGACTCGCGCATCTGCGCGAACTGCTGGGCGTCGAACCGCTCGATTCGGATTGCGTTGCGCGTCGTCCACCAGACCCCCACGCCGCCGAGCGTGCCTAAAATCGCCAGCAGCCAGACCCCACGCCGCATGGCGGAATTGTACCTCCTACTATAAGGGATAACGCATGGGTTCTAACACCCTGCGCACGGGGTTGACTCCCCCCTGATAAAACGGGTATACTCCCCCCGCTTTGCGACCGAGGTCGCATGGCGCGAGACTATCACCAAGGAGGGAGACTATGGTCAACATAGTACGCTTGGGGTTGATAGCCCCGCTCGTGAGCCTGATCGTCGCAGCCTCGGCGCAGCAAACGATCACTTACACGGTTAAACCGGGCGATTCGCTGTACACCATCGCCCACAAGCACGGCTTGCGCTTGCCCGACCTGATGAAGGTCAACAATCTGCGCAACCCCCACGCGCTGCAGATTGGCGACAAGATTAAAATCCCCGTTAAGGGCAGCGCAGCGTCTCAAAGGAGGTCTTCGGCGCAGTCGGGTTCCCCCGCATCCGGCTGGGCGGAGATTAACAAGGACCGCATCAACATCCGCAACGCGCCCAGCACGAGCGCGAAGCGAGTCACGATTGTGGATCGCTGGACGAAGGCGCAGGTGCTGGGGCGTCAGGGCGACTGGAGCCGCGTTCGGCTCCAGGACGGACGCACGGGCTGGGTGCTGAGCCAGTACCTCAGTCCGACGAAGCCGCCTCAAACGAAGCAAGTAGCGAGAGCGTCTACTGCGAAACATGCACAGCAGGCGAAGTCCTCTGCGACGAGCGTGGCGAGCCGCAACCCATCGCGCGCTGAAATCGCCGCCCGTGTGTCGGGCGAGACGCCCAGCGCGGTGCGCCGCGCTCTGGGGTATCTCGGCGTGCGCTACCGCTACGGCGGCAGCAGCTCGCGCGGCTTCGACTGCTCGGGCTTCACCTCCTACATCTATCGGCAGCACGGCATTAGCTTGCCTCACAGCGCCTCCGCGCAGTATCGCCACGGTAGAGCCATCTCCCGCAGCGAACTCCAACCGGGCGACCTCGTCTTCTTCCGCACGCGCGGGCGACGAATCTCGCATGTGGGCATCTATATCGGCGACGGCAAGTTTGTGCATGCTTCCAGCTCGCGGGGGCGCGTGCGCATCGACACGCTCAACTCAGGCTATTACAAACAGCGTTATGTCGGCGCGCGACGCATCGCTAAGTGATTGGCACGGACGCTGAAAGGCTGCGACCCAAAGCCCCCTGTCATTCGGCGGGGGGCTTACCATTTTCTCCTTGCCCTAATGACGATAATTGGTCACGATATATTTTATACACAATCAGACCACTAACCGCTCCTCCTATGGCTCCTGAGAGGTGAATCCAAAATCCGCTGCCATCTAAAAAGAGCGATGTGAGCCATCCACCAATTGCACCTCCCACGAACCCTAAAAGAGCATACACGAACATAGAACACCCCTCTTGCCCATTTCGCCGCGCCATAGACATTCCTCGATAGTGTAAATAATACCGATTGGGTTTTCGAGTGCGTCGTCGGCGGGACGCCGACGCTACGAACGGCTTCGCGTAGCGTCGGCGTCCCCGCCGACGATTGGCACTGTTGGATGTTCTACCCCCTCCTTGAGGTTCTGATAAGAGTACACGGTTCTACCCCAAATTCGGGCGTAGCTGGCTCATTTTCCCCGCTTTCAGCACCTCAAGCAGAGGGCAGAGAGGGATTTTTCCCGACCCCCCTCCTTCAGGTTCCCCCTACTGCGTAGGGGGAACCGCGCAGAGCTTGGTTCCCGTCGCGGAGCGGGGGGAACCTTACGGAGGGGGGTAAGGTGGTTGATACAGCCGAGTTGAACCTATGCGTTGTACCTTTATCAGAGACCTCCCTCCGCTCGGAATGATAGAGCCACCTTCGCGAAAGGGAACTTGTCATTCCGAGCCGAAGGTTAGGAATCTCGGCATGGGTAGCAACTTGGGTTATACTATGGCTCTCCAGACCACGCGGCTATCAAGTATAGACTTCTGCCCATCACCTGCGCCTCGGACAAAATTAGCACTTCGGGACGGCGCGCAAAGGCGTTGTCCATCGTCAGACAGTACGCGCCCCGTTCGCGCATCTGTTGCAGCGTCGCCTCCGCCGTTTCAGAGGTTGCATATTGCCCCCTGCGATAGAACAGCAGGCTCGGATAGCCGGGGTTCACGCGGTAGAGAATCAGCGTGCGATAGGGCGGCGGTTTCAGCGCAAGCTCGCGCACGGGCTTGAGCGCAAGGCGGTCGTAGCCCGTCAGCGCGCCGTTCCAGCCGATTAGCAGCACGAGAACCCCTGCAAGGCGCGTCCACGGGGGCGCAGCGGGCTTGTAGAAAGCAAATACTGTGAGCGGCATGCCCACCGCAAGCGCGATGACCCAGAACGCACTTTGCCACAGAGGGGCGTAGAGCGCGACCGCGCACCACACGGCAGCGCCGAGGGTGAGGAAAAGCGGCGTTATGAACCTCACCCCCCTTGCCCCCCTCTCCTTAAACGGAGAGGGGGAAGTAGCCGCCACACGCCACGACTCCCCCTCTCCGTTTACGGAGAGGGGGTCGGGGGGTGAGGTTCGAAATCTAACACTGACAATCCTCCCCCCCGCCAGCAACGCCAGCACAGGAAACATCGGAAAGATGTAGGCAGGCAGCTTGGTGAAGCTCAGCGTGAACAGCCCGAACACCAGCCACGCCCAACTTCGCAGATAGCGGCGCAGGGCGTCGTCCTCGCGCCCCCACAACACGCTCACATAGCCCGCCATCGATAGCCCGCCCAGCCATAGCACTACTACATAGAACAGCAAATACACCGCCACACCGCCCAGTACGCCCCCGACATCGCCGCGCTGAATGAGCGGTAGCACCGAGTGCGCCGTGTCGCCCCCCGCAAAGCGCAGCAGGTTCTGCTTCACCACGAACTCATTAAAAAACTCCGCCCCGTGCTGCAGATAGACGCCCACATACCAAGGCGACGCCGTGAGCAGAGCCGTGATGAGCGCAAACGCCACCCAACGGAATCGCAGCCCCCGTGCGTGCAGCGTCTTCGCGTTCCATAGATACAGTAAGCCCACCAGCCCCAGTCCGAAGGGACCTTTGGTGAGTATCGCGAGACCGAGGGCGACGCCGCCTAATAAAGCCCAGAAGAGACGCTGAACCGCACCTCGAAGTCTATTTTGCGCGTTAGCTTGAACCTCACCCCCCAACCCTCTCTCCGTAAACGGAGAGGGGGAGTTGCTACGCGCGGCGGCAGCTCCCCCCTCTCCGTTTACGGAGAGGGGGGCAGGGGGGGTGAGGTTCGAAACTTCCCACAGCGCAATCACTGCCAGCGTCAGAAAAAAGGCGAGCGCCATATCGGTAATCGCAAGGCGCGACAGAATCAGGCTCAGCGGCGCGGCGGCGAAGAGCAGTGCGCCCCAGCTGCCCGCGCCCTGCCCTAAACGCCGATTGCCCCACCACGCAATCAGCAAGATTGTGAGCGCGTAAAACAGCGTGGAGGGCAATCGCAGGGCGAACTCGTTCTCGCCGAACACGCGCATGCTCAGCGTCATCAGCCAATAGAGCAGCGGGGGCTTCTCGAACCACGGCTCACCCCCCAGTGTGGGCGTGCGCCAGTCGCCCGACTGACCCATCTCCCACGCCACGGAAGCGTAGAAGCCCTCGTCCAGGTCGGTCAAGCCGAACGCCCGCAAGTCGATTAGGGCAGCTAATACACAAAGCCACAGGAGCCAGCGCATAGAAATCACTTGTGGCTTGAGCGTCCCGCTCAAGCAGCGGTACCAATACACGGGCGAGGACGCCCGTGCTACAGGGGCTTCAGCACGCTCACGCCGTCCATATACGAGCGCAACGCCTCAGGGATGACCACACTACCGTCTTCTTGCTGGTAGTTCTCCAGAATTGCCGCCATCAGGCGAGGGGTGGCGACGCCAGAGGCGTTGAGCGTATGCACGAATTCGGGCTTCGCAGTCGGCTCGGGACGGTAGCGAATATTCGCCCGACGCGCCTGAAACGCTTCGAAGTTGCTGCACGACGATACCTCCAGCCACATCTGCACGCCGGGCGACCAGACTTCGAGGTCGTAGCACTTGGCGGCGGCGAAGCCCAAATCGCCCGTACACAGCGCGACGATGCGATAGGGCAGCTCCAGCCGTTGCAGCACCGTCTCGGCGTCGCGCAGCAGCTTCTCGTGCTCGTCGTAGGAGGTTTCGGGCGTGGTGAACTTCACCAGCTCCACCTTATTGAATTGGTGCAGGCGCAGCAACCCGCGCGTGGCTTTGCCCGCCGCGCCCGCCTCGCGCCGAAAACAGGGCGAATACGCCGCCAGGTAAATCGGCAGCTGCTCCGCGCTCAGAATCTCCTCGCGATAGAGGTTTGTCACGGGCACTTCGGCGGTCGGGATCAGATAGAGTGGGTCGTCCGCGCAGCGGTACATCTCTTCTTCGAACTTCGGCAGCTGCCCTGTGCCCACCATAACCTCAGGGCGCACCAGAAACGGGGGGAAAATCTCCGTATAGCCGTGTTCGCGCGTGTGCAAATCCAGCATGAAGTTAATCAGGGCGCGCTCCAGCCGTGCGCCCAGGCCTGTGTAGAAGTGGAAACCGCTGCCGCCGACCTTCGCGCCGCGCTCGAAGTCGATCAGCCCCAGCGATTCGGCGAGTTCCCAGTGCGGTTTCGGCTCGAAGTTCATCGGGTGGGGCTGCCCGCCTCGGCGCACCTCCACATTCTCGCTGGCGTCCTTACCGACAGGTGTCGTGTGGTGGGGGATATTCGGGAACAGCAGCAGCTTCGCCTCGCGCTCATGTTCTACCGCGCGTTTTTCGTGTTCGAGTTGCTCGATTTGCGCTTTCAGCTCGCGCAGTTGCGCCAGGAGCGGCTCGGTGTCTTCACCTGCTTTCTTGCGCAGAGGAATCTCTTTGGAGACGCGGTTCTGCTCGGCGGTGAGGGTCTCTACCTGGGTGGTCAGCTCGCGCCATCGGGCGTCTAAGGCGAGCCACTCGTCTAAGATCTCTGTTTCATAGCCGCGGTGTTGCAGCGCCTCGCGCACCCGCTCAGGTTCACTGCGCAGCAGTCGGTAGTCCAGCATGGCGGTAATTGTACCAAATAGCGAACCCCCTCTCCCACGCGGTAGGAGAGGGGGAAAGGGGGTGAGGGCAAAAAAACATCCCCCCTCTCCCACCGCGTGGGAGAGGGGGAAAGGGGGTGAGGGCAAACCGTCCCTTACTTCACCAACTCCATCTTCATCGTGCCGTCGATGGGCATCGGCGCGCCCTCCACTGGCATACCCTTAATCCGCATCTCGGATTTGACCAGCATGCCTGTTTTCGGGTCGATCCAGTTGTGCCCATCGCCAGAGAAGCCTTCGCCCTCTTTCGCGTCGACGGTGCGCGCGCTCACTTTGATTTTCAGCGCCTCAATCTCGCCTACTTTCTCAACGCCGACGAGTTCCATGTTTACAACGATGTCAGGCGAGCCGTTTTGCCCCTTGACAGTGTGGCTCCACTTGTCGCCCGCCTTGACAGGTTTATCAGGAAAGGGCGTGCTGAAGGAGTTCGTCGGGAGCGCGCCCTGAGCCATTTCCATCTTCTCTATCGCGCCGTTGGACTTGTAGGTGATTTTACTGGCGGGCGGCGCGGGCTGTGGCATCTCCTGATCGCCGAACTTGATGAGCACCTCCCCCGCTGCGGACTCCACCACGATATTCCCGTTCTCCTCCACCTTCAGCACTTTGTTGGTGAGCGGCATCGTGACGGTGACCGCCTGACCGCCGAAGTCGATGTCCATCGTCATCTTATACTTGAACACATCCCCCTCTTTCACATTCAGCTTGAGGGTATATTCCTGCGAAAAGGCGGCGCTGAGACTCATCAGCGCGCACGCCGTTAGCAGCGTTGCTCGAATCGCTCGTTTCATATCGGTTAGCCTCCAGTGCGCGTCTGCGCGACGCGATTATACCTTACCAGACGGTATAATTCGCATGCTATGGGTATCCTAACGCAGGGTTCGAAAGCGCCTGACTTTAGTTTGACCGATCAGCACGGCAACACAGTGCGATTGAGCGACTATCACGGACGCTGGGTGGTGTTGTATTTCTATCCGAAAGATATGACCCCAGGCTGTACGCAGGAGGCGTGTTCGTTTCGAGACATGCACGCCGATTTCGTGCAGGAAGGCGTCGTAGTGCTGGGCGTGAGTGCGGACGATGTGCAGAGCCACCGCAAGTTCGCCGATAAATATGAATTGCCGTTCCCGTTGCTGGCGGACACCGACCACACGGTGAGCGAAGCCTACGGCGCGTGGCGCAAGAAGCACATGTACGGCAAAGAGTTCTGGGGCGTGGATCGGATTACCTACCTGATTGCGCCCGATGGCACGGTCTACCATGTATTTACTAAAGTGAAGCCCGTTTCGCACGCCGACGAGGTGTTGACGGCGATTCGGCAGGCGAAGCAGCAAGATGGATCACTCAGTGTTGATTGAAGCGCAGGGGGCGTCGCTGATTTATCGCGACGGCGAGCGCGTCGTGCGCGCCGTGGATTCCGTGAGCCTACAAGTGCGCCCCAGCGAGTTTGTGGGCATCGTGGGGCCGTCGGGTTCGGGCAAGAGTTCACTGCTCTATCTGCTCAGCGGTCTCAAGTTGCCGACCCACGGGGCAGTGCGCTATCGTGGGCGGTGCTACACGGAGGCGTCGGACGCGGAGCGCAGCGCGATGCGTCGCGAGCGGTTCGGATTCGTGTTCCAACAGCCTTACCTGCTCGGCTACCTGACGGTGCTGGAGAATGTGGTGGTGGGCGCGCCTGATGTCCGCGCCTATCGCGAGCGCGCGCTCTGGCTACTGGAGCAGCTGGGGCTGGCGGACAAGGCGCATCGGTACCCTTCGGCGCTGTCGGGCGGCGAGCGCCAACGCGCATGCGTGGCGCGCGCCCTGCTGCTGGAACCCGAAGTCATCTTCGCCGACGAGCCAACCGCCGCTTTGGATCAGCAGACCGGGCTGCATGTGTTAGACCTGCTGGAGCAACATCGGGGCAACGGCGCGGTGGTGTTGGTCACGCACGATCCTCTGATGCTGCGCTACTGTGATACGGTCTACAGACTGCGTAATGGACGGGTGGAGGCAGTAGAGTCCGCGCCGGCGAAGCCGTTTGTCCGCGCCGACTCGCCCCCCACGCCATAGCCCCGATACCCAGCCACCAGCCCCACAGCCACGCACCCGACAGATACGGCGTGAACGCCAGCCCCACAAACAGAACTGCATTCACCTGCAGCCAGCGTTCCTGAAGCCGCACGCCACACCATGCGCACAACCCCGCCATCAGGAGAAAAAAGAGCATGTGATGCACCTCCCCAGAGGGTTATTCCATAAACCAAGGCGGAAATTGTCACCCAATCAGGGGAGCCCCCCTAAAATCACCGCGTTTGGCACAAAAGTTGCTGTAGAGAGGATAGGCTCCGTTCGCCTGGAGCTACACACTGAAAAGGAGAATCGTATGCGACGCATACTCTATTCACTGATTGCGAGCGTGGCGCTGACTGCACAGCGCACGCCTGGACGGTTACGATTACTACGAGTCAGGGTCAGCTGAACCCAGGCGCTGTGACGACGAATGTGCCGGCCGTGGTGATTAACAACCCTCTGCCTCAGATTACCTTCCTGACGGCGGCGGGGCAGCCGAACCCGATTCTGGTGGGCGATGGCACGACTTTCACCAGTGGCAGCTACACTGCGACATACTCGATTGCGCCCAACCCTGGCAACCCCGGCCAACTCACGGGCTTCAACTTCATCATTGCGGGATTCGTTCAAGGGAATGCGCAGATTCAGTGGCAGAAGAAGGTTGTGCGCAACTCGGACAACGCGATTCTGTACCTGGAGTCGGGTCAGATTAACGGTGCTGGTTTTGGCGGTACAGACGGCTCGTTTAGCCTGAACATTGCCGGCACGCTCAACCAGCCGGCGGACGATGTGACAGTGTACGAAAACTTTACCCTGTTCATTGCTGGGCAGGCGCCAGGCTTCGACACCGCATCGCTGCTGCTGGTGGAGCAGGACTGGGTGCCTGAGCCGGCGAGTCTGATTGCGCTCGGCGCAGGATTAGTGGGTCTGATTGGGCTGCGCCGCCGCGCGCGCTGAGCGAACCCCTGACCGCTGCAGAGGTCAAGCGCAAGGGCTGGCAACTCCGCCAGCCCTTTTTGCGTATCAGAGAGTGATGGACTCGCCAAATGCGCAGCACTGGGTACTCTGGGACGGCGCGTGTGACTTTTGCGCATGGTCAGTTGCGCAGCTGCGTCGTCGCGATAAGCAGGGACGGTTTCGCATCGCGCCGTTTCAGAGCGCGCCGCAGGAGCTCCTCCAGCGCACCACACACAACGCCCTCCAGCGGGGCGTGCATGTATTCACTGCCGATGGGCGCGTGCTGCGGGGTGGGCGCGCTGTGCTGTTTATCGGCGAGCAGCTGGGCTATGGCTGGCTCACGCGCCCGCTAAGCCTGCCGCCGCTGGTCTGGGGCGTGGAGGCGGTATACTGGCTAATTGCGCGACTGCGCGGGCAACTCAGCCGATGGATGGGACTAAGCGAGAAGGAGTGCCCCCGATGAGCGAGCGCGCGTGGCGACCCGTTCTGAGTATGCGCTGGCGACGCCTGCTGTTCGTTCACTGGCGCGTGCCGCCGCAGGCGTTGCGCCCCCTGATTCCCGAACCCCTGCAAATCGACACTTTTCAGGGCGCGGCGTGGGTGGGCTTCGTGCCGTTCGTCATGGAATCGGTGCGCCCTGTGTGGCTGCCGCCCGTGCCGAAACTGTTTGACTTTCCCGAAGCGAATGTGCGAACCTATGTGCGCTATGGCGAGCAGCGCGGGGTGTGGTTTTTCAGTCTGGACGCGGCGCATCGACTGGCAGTGTGGGTCGCACGGCGGTTCTGGAAGTTGCCTTACTTTTACGCCCGCATGCGCTGCCAGTTAACCGCGCCCAACGAGGTCGCTTATGCAACTGTGCGCCGCGACCGCAGCCACGCCTTCGCCCGCGTGCGCTATCGGTTCGAAGGCGAGCCGCGCGAAACCGAGCCGGGCACGCTGGAGCATTTTCTGGTGGAGCGCTACACACTGTTCACGGCGCATCAAGGAAGAATCTATCGCGGCGAGGTAGCGCATTTACCGTATGCCGTTCAGCCCGCCACGATTTTGGAGCTGGAGCAGAATCTGACCGACGCGGCGGGGATTGCGCTGCCTGCTGAGCCGCCCGTTGTGTTCTACGCGCCCGGCTTTGGCGTGCTGGCGTCTGCCCTGCACCCTGCGCCGATTACGAATACGACGGGGCGAGTGTGAGAACAATCGACTCGCCTTGACATCCACGCCTCGTATCAGGTAAATTGCTTGCCCGTACAGGGAACCGCTATGGCAAAGAAGACGACTCGTTCCACCAAGACCGCCGCGCGCAAGTCGGGCGCGTCCACGCGGGCGAAAACGAAAGCCGCGCCCGTTGCTTCGGGCAAGCCCGTGATAATTGTTGAGTCGCCCGCCAAGACGCGCACACTGGCGAAGATTCTGGGCAACGCCTACACGATTGAGGCGTCAATGGGGCATGTGCGCGACCTGCCCAAGTCCAAGCTCGGCGTGGATGTGAACAACGACTTCAAGCCAACCTACACACCGCTACCTGAGCGACGCGACACACTCAAACGCCTGCAAGCCGTGACGCAGGGCGCGCCTGTGGTCTACCTCGCGACTGACCCAGACCGCGAGGGCGAAGCGATTGCGTGGCATATTCAGCAGGCGTTGAATTTACAAAACGCGCAGCGCATCGAGTTCAACGAAATCACCGCGAACGCCGTGCAACGCGCCCTGCAGAACCCGCGCGCGATCGATATGCACCGTGTAAACGCGCAGCAGGCGCGGCGCGTGCTGGACAGGCTCGTGGGCTACGAGGTCAGCCCCCTGCTGTGGCGCAAGACGCGCGGCGGGCGCAAACCGCTCAGCGCAGGGCGCGTGCAAACCGTCGCTGTGCGCCTGATTGTGGAACGCGAACGCGAAATCCGCGCCTTCGTGCCCGAAGAGTACTGGAAAATCACCGCCACGCTCACGCCCAAAAAGGAGCATTTCCCGTTCGAAGCCGAGCTGCGGGCGAAAGGCGACGCGAAAATCGAACTCAAGACCGAAGCCGACGCGAACGCCGTGCTGAAAGAGCTACAGGGCGCAAGCTACATCGTGGAATCGATAGAGAAGCGTCAGCGCAAGCGCACGCCGCCCCCGCCGTTCATCACCAGCACGCTGCAACAAGAGGCGTCGCGCAAACTCGGCTACTCCGCCAAGCGCACGATGCAAATCGCCCAGCAACTGTATGAGGGCGTGGATTTGGGCAGCGAAGGCTCCGTCGGCTTGATTACCTATATGCGCACCGACTCCGTGCGCCTGTCCAACGAGGCGTTGCAGATGGCGCGCGAATTTATTCAACAACACTACGCGCCTGACTACCTGCCCGACAAGCCGCGCCAGTATAAAACGCGCGGGGGCGCACAGGACGCCCACGAAGCCATCCGCCCGACCGATGTGAACCGCACGCCCGAATCGGTGCGTCCCTACCTCACGCCTGAACAGTACCGCCTGTACGAACTCATCTGGAAGCGGTTCGTGGCGAGCCAGATGGCGGAGGCGCAACTGGAGGTCACCAGCGTCAACATCCGCGCGAAGGAGTATCTGTTCCGCGCGTCGGGCACGGTAGTGCTGTTCGACGGTTTTCTGAGCCTGTACAAAGAGGGTAAGGACACACAGGAGCGCGACGAGGACGAACTGCCGCCTCTGCCCGCGTTGCAGCAGGGCGAGCTACTCGACCTGCTCAAGCTCACGCCGTCGCAGCACTTCACGCAGCCGCCCCCGCGCTACACCGAAGCCACGCTGGTCAAAACACTGGAGCAGAACGGCATCGGACGCCCCAGCACCTATGCCACGATTCTGTCCACCATTCAAGAGCGCGGCTATGTGACGCTGGAGAACCGCGCTTTCAAGCCCACGCCGCTCGGCGAGGTGGTGAACGACTACCTCGTGAAATACTTCCCCGACCTGTTCGATGTGCCCTTCACGGCGCGGATGGAGGAGGAACTCGATGAGGTGGAAGAGGGCAAAGCCGACTGGGTGCAGGTGGTGCGCGAGTTCTATCAGCCGTTCCAGCAGAAGATGAGCGTGGCGATGCAGAGCGACGACCGCGTGCAGATTCCCGTCGTGGAGACGGAGCGGTTGTGCCCCACCTGTGGCGCGCCGATGGTGCTGCGCAGTGGACGCTACGGCGAGTTCTTGGCATGCTCGCGTTACCCCGACTGCAAAACCACGCTGCCCGCAGGCGCGACGGGCATCCCCTGCCCATTATGTCAGACGGGCGAGGTAGTGCAGCGCAAGTCCAAAAAGGGGCGCGTGTTCTACGCCTGCTCCAACCGCGAGTGCAAACTGCTCACCTGGGACAAGCCGACGGGCGAGTTGTGCCCAGAGTGTAGCGCGCCGCTGGTGGAGAAAGCAAGCAAGCGTCGCGAGGTGCGCCTGATAGCCTGCAGCAACGCCGAATGCAACTACAAGCGCGAAGAGCCGCTGGAGACGGAGCCGCTGGACGCGCCCGAGGAAGTGGCGGTGTGATACCAATTGGGGTTTCAAGTGTCGCAATTCCGCCCTCACCCCCTGCCCCCTCTCCCACGGCGTGGGAGAGGGGAAGCAACTCGTGCCTCGCACGCGCTTGACTCCCCTCTCCCACGCGGTGGGAGAGGGGCTGGGGGTGAGGGCAAACAACAGCAGGCGCGCCCCTCATGAAGGTTTTACGGCACTTGAAAACCCGATTGGTTTAATACCAACTGGGGTTTCAAGTAGCGCAAATCGTCGGCGGGACGCCGACGCTACGGACGCGCTTCGCGTAGCGTCGGCGTCCCGCCGACGACTGAAGTTTGTCACTTTGCGCGTTTTGT
>CAYYCA010000017.1:0-5287 GCA_964470265.1 uncultured Fimbriimonadales bacterium
CTAAGACCGATGTAATCGCTCGTCTCATCATAATTAACCTCCTTTGCGGCTTGCGGGCGAATCGGGCGTAGCAGAGAAACCCCACCAAGCCTCACCCTTCGACGAGCAATTTGCGTGCCAAAGTTCCTGATTCTGGTAAAAACTGGTAGTTTTCGGGGCTGATGTGACTACAGTGCGCCCGCGCGAATCGCCTCACGGAGATTCGCCATCCAGCGGGCGTAGTAAGCGAGGTTATGATAAGTAGCGAGGCGTAATCCCAGCATTTCGCCCGCGCGAAACAGGTGATGGATGTAAGCGAGTGTGTACCGCTGGCAGACCCAGCAGTCGCATTCGGGGTCAATCGGCTCCTGACATTCCAGATATTTCGCGTTGCGCAGATTCAGCCTGCCGCGCGAAGTGAACACTGCGCCGTGTCGCGCGAGGCGCGTCGGCAGCACGCAGTCGAACATGTCGACGCCATGTTGCACCGCGTGCCGAATGTCGTCGGGCGTACCGACGCCCATTAGGTAGCGGGGTCTATCGGCGGGCATACGCGGCGCAAGGAACTCCACAATCCGTCGCATCTCTTCGAGTGGCTCGCCAACCGACACGCCGCCAATCGCGTAGCCCGGCAACTCCAGCGAGGTAATCTGCTGCAGGCTCATCAGGCGCAGGTCTTCATACACGCCCCCCTGAATGATGCCGAACAACGCCTGAGTCTCCCCCTCTCTGTTTACGGAGAGGGGGCGGGGGGGTGAGGTTTCTATCCATGCCTGCTTACTTCGGATTGCCCACTGGTAGGTGCGCTCCGTCGCGCGCGCGACCTCGTCATAGCTCGCAGGGTAGGGCGGGCACTCGTCGAACGCCATCATGATGTCGCTGCCCAGGTTGCGCTGGATTTGAATCGAGCGTTCGGGCGTGAAGCGGTGTTCCGAGCCGTCGATGTGCGAGCGGAAGGTGACGCCGTCGTCGTCGATTTGGCGCAGCCCCGCAAGGCTGAACACCTGAAAACCGCCGCTGTCGGTCAGAATCGCGCCCTGCCAGCTCATAAAGCGATGTAAGCCCCCCAGCCTCGCAATGCGCTCGTCGCCAGGGCGCAGATAGAGATGATAAGTGTTGCCGAGAATTATCTTGAAGCCGAGCTGCTCCAGCTCGTCCTGACTGAGCGTCTTCACACTCGCCTGCGTGCCGACGGGCATGAACACAGGCGTTTCGATGACCCCGTGCGGCGTGTGCAGCCTGCCGAGGCGGGCGTGGGAGCGGGTGGATTGCGAAATTAGCTCAAAGTGCATGCTTACCTCACAGGGAGACGCCGTATACGGATTGCGCTCTCCTCCACACTCACGATTGCGCCCTGCTCGAGATCGGGCTGCGCGAGCAGGAGCGTTTCCTGAAAACGCTGGCTTAATGCGGGCAAACTCGGCTTCGACAGACGAAGAATAATCACGGACGGCTCGCTCTTACCTGAGAACGCCACGATTCGGGCGTAATCCAGGTCATGCGTCAGTATTATTTCCTTCGCTGCGAGCGCTTCCTGAACAATCTGCTCATCAGAAGCGGATGCAAGTCCCGCATCGGCTGCATGGCGGCACTCGTAGCCCAGCTGCCGGATTACCTGACAGAGCGCACGCGGCAGATTCATATCGAGCAGGAATTTCATACGCCCACGGACTCTGTCTGCGGAGCGAGCGGCAGCACACGCTCCTCCATCACCCAGGCGGCGTAGGCTAACGCCTGATAGATGTCTTCGCGCTCCAGCTCGGGCCACTCGCGCAGAATCTCGTCGACAGTCATTCCAGCGCTCAAATAGCTGAGAATTGACGCCACAGGCATGCGCATGCCCCGAATACAGGGTTTGCCGAAACACTTTTCAGGATCGATGGTGATTCTGTCGAACTGCGGATGCTTTAGTTCCATGTTTTCCACCTCACGATTCGTACACGCCTGCATAGACCGCCTGAATCACCTCGTGCGGGGTGGTGATTCCGCGCAGGATTTTATCGCGCCCGTCGTCCAGCATCGTGCGGAAGCCTTCCTTGACGGCAATTTGCATAATCTGGTCGCTGGAGGCGCGGTTCACAATCGCCTCACGGATGGCAGGGCTGATGCGTAGCAGTTCGAAGATGCCCGTGCGTCCCCGATAGCCTGTGTTCATACACTTGGGGCAGCCCTTGCCCGCATAAAATCGCGCCTGCGCCAGCCACTCCTGTGGGATTTTGAGCGCGGCAATCTCGTCAGGCGTCGGCTGGTAGGGCACACGGCAATCAGGGCAAATCACGCGCACCAGTCGCTGCGCCATCGCGCACTGGAGCGTCGCCGCAATCAGGTAGTCCTCCGCGCCCATATCAATCATACGGCTGAGCGTCTCGATAGCGTTGTTCGTGTGCAGGGTGGACAGCACCAGATGTCCCGTCAGCGCGGCTTGGATGCCAATCTGCAGCGACTCGCGGTCGCGAATCTCGCCAATCATAATCACATCGGGGTCGTGGCGTAGCATCGCCCGCAACGCGCGCGGGAAAGTAATCTTCTCCGTCACCTGCACCTGCATCACATTGTCGGGAAACTCATACTCCACAGGGTCTTCCACCGTCACGATGTTGCGGTGAACGCGATCCAGCGTATGCAACGAGGCGTAGAGCGTGGAGGTTTTACCCGACCCCGTCGGTCCCGTGACGACGAGCATGCCGTAGGCGACCTGCAGGGCGCGTTTCCAGTTCGCCATCACCTCTTGCGGCATGCCCAGCGAGTCGAGCTTCACCTGCATCTTGGCGGGGTCTAAGATGCGCATCACGATTCGCTCGCCGTTCAGCGTGGGGATGCACGACACGCGCGCGCTGAGCCGACGGTCGAGATACTCCATATCGATGCGCCCGTCCTGGGTGTCGCGCTTCTCGTCTAAGTGCATATTCGCGGCGAGTTTCACCCGGCTCACCATCGCCTGAATCAGGTCGGGTTGCGTGATAACCTCCTGCTCGTGCAGTATGCCGTCGATGCGGAACCGAATGCGCAGCGCGTTGTGTTCGGGGTGCATATGAATATCCGACGCGCCTTTTTCGAGGGCTTGAATGAACATCTGGTCAACGCGCTGCACGGCGAGGGAGAGTTCCTCGCCGCCCATTTCGCGGGACACGCCTGCATGGCGCATGATTAACCGAAACATTCGCCCAGAACCGCGCATACCGCCGTACATAGTTGCTTGCTCCTGAGTGTTTAGACGCCTGTGGGCGGAGAGAGTATACCTTTTCAGGGCAGCTTGCAGGAAACCCTCTGCTTCGCGTCGAACCCAACGCGCGGGAGGCAACTGCTATGAAACGCGCTATCACTATTGACGACCTGTTCCGAATCAAACTGCTGGGCAGTCCGCAAATCGCGCCCGATGGCAGCCAAATCGTATTCGTTTACAAGTGGATTGACACGGAGAAAAATAAATACTTCTCCAACCTCTGGCGGATCCGTATCGGCGAGGAGGCGCAACCGTTCACTTACGGCGAATGGAACGACTCGCAGCCGCGCTGGTCGCCCGATGGCAAGCACATTGCTTTTATCAGCAACCGCCAGAAGCCGAAAAGCCAGATTTATCTAATTCCCGCCGATGGGGGCGAGGCGCGCCCGATTACGAATCTGGAGGAGGGCAGCATCGCCGAGTTCGCCTGGTCGCCCGACGGGAGCAAAATCGCGTTCACCTATCGCGAAACCGCCCCTGAATGGCGCGAAGCCGCCCGCAAGGAGCGTCAAGAGAAGGGCTTCTCGAACCCACCACGCATCATCCGACGCGCCTACTGGCGACTCGACGGCGACGGCGCGTTCGTCGACCAACGCTACCACCTCTATGTGGTGGATGTGAAAACAGGCGAGACCAAACAACTCACCACCGACCCTGAGTTCAGTGAGTCCAGCCCTGCGTGGTCGCCCTGCGGCAACTATATCGCCTTCATCAGCAACCGCCATCCCGACCCCGATAACCACCCCGGCTACGACGCAATCTATATCGTGCCTGCTGAGGGAGGCGAGCTGCGCAAGGTGGACGCGCCCGACGGACCCAAATACGCCGTGCGCTGGTCGCCCGACGGCAAATACTTAGCCTATATCGGCAACCCCTACCCCGACGACTCCTACCCGCGCAACGACCATGTGTGGCGCGTTTCGGTGGAGGGCGGCGACGCAGTGGACTTGATTGAGCATTTGGACAACACTGTCGGCGTGGGCACGCTGACCGATGTGCGCGAGTTCGGCGGCGGCGCGCCCCTGATTTGGAGCGCGGACAGCCAGCACCTCTACTTCTTGGTGAGCGAGCGCGGCGGCGTGTATCCCTATCGCGTCAAAGTGGACGGCACGCACCTCGACAAACTGCTGGACGGCGACTTCGAGATTGCCGATCTGAGCCTCTCACAGGACGAACATCGCCTCGCGCTGCTGAAAGGCGACGCCACGCACCCGCACGAGGTGTTCCTCGCCGAGCGCACAGGCAACACGCTGAACCTCACGCAACTCACCGCCTTCAACCAGTCGCTGCTGGATGAAGTCGCAATTGTCCAACCCGAAGAGTTCGAGGTGGAGGCGGACGATGGGGTAAAGGTGCATGGCTGGCTGCTCAAGCCGCCCGATTTTGACCCGCACCGCAAGTACCCGACCATTCTGATGATCCACGGCGGTCCGCACGCGATGTATGGGCGTGTGTTTTTCCACGAGTTTCAGCTACACGCGGCGCAGGGCTATGTGATTGCTTACACGAACCCGCGCGGCAGCGTCGGCTACGGCGAGGCGTTCGCCCGCGCCATCAAGGGCGACTGGGGCAACCGCGACTTCAAAGACCTGATGACCGTCGCTGACTACCTTGCGAGCCTGCCGTTCGTGGACGCGGAGCGGATGGGCGTGGCGGGCGGCAGCTACGGCGGCTACATGACCAACTGGATTGTGGGGCACACAAACCGCTTCAAAGCCGCGATTACCGACCGCAGCGTAGTGAACCTCGTGAGCATGGCAGGCACTTCGGACTTCCCGATGATTCCGAACCGCTACTGGCAGGGCAACTTCTGGGACGAGCCGCAGAAGCTCTGGGAATGCTCGCCGCTGGCGTATGCAGGGCGCATCACGACTCCCCTGCTGATTGTGCATAGCGAGGGCGACCTGCGCTGCCCGATTAGCGAGGCGGATCAGCTCTTCGCCGCGCTGGTACGGCAGGGCAAGGAGGTTCTCTACATCCGTTACCCTGCCGAGTCGAGTCACGGTCTCTCGCGCAGCGGTCCCCCCGACCTGCGCCGCCATCGGCTGGAGCAGTATCTCAACTGGTGGCGGGAGCGTCTGTGAA
>CAYYCA010000017.1:5387-16171 GCA_964470265.1 uncultured Fimbriimonadales bacterium
AGGTCAACTCATCACCGCCACCTGCGCATTAGGCAGCACGCGCCGCAGCAGCTCCAGCACTTCGGGCGTGGGCGCGATGCGCTGCGGCACCTCCACTACGCGCGCGTGTCCGTTAATCGGCACCTCAAAGCGCACGACCGCCTCGCCCGCATGGCGCTCCAGAATCTGGCGCAGCTGTCGCAGATGCTCGCGGCGGCAGTATGACACGCGGATATACACCTGCGGCGCGTCGCCCTCCTCGGTCGGCTCAGGAACCAGCTCGATATGCTCGGCGCGGAACTCTATCGTGCCGCCCCCCTCGCCGTTGCGGTTGCCAAACTCGCTGGATTGCGGCTTGCCCTTAATCAGCACCACCTTATCTTTCTGGATGGCGTCGCGATACTGTTCGTAGGTGTTCGCGAATACCGTGACTCGGATGGAGCCTGTAAGGTCTTCCACCTGCAGGATTGCCATCTTCGCGCCTGTCTTTTTGGACACGCGCGTCTGCACGCTGGCGATGATGCCGCCAATGGTGACCGTTGCGCCTTCGCGCTCCATCGCCTGCGCGATTGGCGTCGCCTTGCCCGACAGCACGCGCATGTACGGGCGAATCGGATGGTCAGAGAGGTACACGCCGAGCAGCTCGCGCTCTAACGCGAGTTTCTCTGGCGTCGAGAGGTCGTCCACCAACATCAGCGCGGGCTTGGCAATCGCGACATCCTCCTGACTGCCCCCTTCGAACAGCGAGTTCTGCCCCATCGCTTTCGCGCGGGCAATCGACTGCGCGTAGCTCAGAATTGCGTCCAGCCCGTTCAGCAGCTGCGCGCGGTTCGGATGGAGCGACTCGAACGCGCCCGCCTGAATCAGGGCTTCCAGCGTCGCGCGGTTCAGCGCGCCCGACTCCTGCATGCGCGCCGCAAAGTCGAAAATATCCTCGAACGCGCCGTGCGCCTCGCGCTCTTTCAGAATCGCCTCCACCGCCGCCTCGCCGACGCCCTTAATCGCGCCCAGGCCGAAGCGAATCGCGTGGTCGTACTCGACTTTCGCTTTCGGAGCGCGACGGCGTCCGCGCGCCGGGGCATCCGACTCGGAATACGGCTCCACTGTGAACCCCGCCATGCTCTTATTAATATCCGGCGGCAGCACCCGAATGCCCATCGTCTGGCACTCGTCGATGAAGTTCGTGATTTTATCGGTTTTATCCTTGAACACCGCCATCAGCGCCGCCATGTATTCCACGGGGTAGTTCGCCTTCAGGTAAGCGGTCTGGTAGGCGACATGGGCGTAGCACACGGCGTGTGCCTTGTTGAAGGCGTAGCCCGCAAAGGGTTCAATCAGGTCGAACAGGCGGTTCGCTTCCTCTTCATCGATGCCTTTGGCTTTTGCGCCTTCCACGAACTCGGCGCGCATGCGCTTCATCTCTTCGGGCTTCTTCTTGCCCATCGCGCGGCGCAGGATGTCCGCCTTGCCCAGCGAGAAGCCCGCCAACGCCTGCACCACCTTCAACACCTGATCCTGATACACAATCACGCCGTAGGTCTCTTTCAGGATCGGCTCCAGCCACGGGTGGGGGTACTCGATTGGCTCGCGTCCGTGCTTGCGATTGATGTAGGTCGGGATGTGATCCATCGGTCCGGGGCGGTAGAGGGCGACCATCGCGGCGAGTTCGCGCACATTTTGCGGGCGCAACTCGCGAATGTAGCGGCGCATGCCCGCGCTCTCCAGCTGGAACACGCCCGTCGTGTCGCCGCGTCCCAGCATCTCGTAGGTTTTGGCGTCGTCCAAGGGCAAGTTGCGCACATCGATCTCGATGCCGCGCGTGCGTCGGATGTTCTCCACTGTCTGCGCCAGCGCGGAGAGGTTCGACAGCCCCAAAAAGTCCATCTTCAGCAGCCCGATTTGCTCCAGCGCGCCCATATGGTACTGCGTCACGGGTTCGCCGTCGGCGGAGCGGGCAAGGGGCACATGCTCCACCAGCGGGTCTTTGGAAATCACCACGCCCGCCGCATGCACGCTCGCGTTGCGCGTGATGCCTTCCAGTTTCCGCGCCATGTCGATGAGTTTGCGGGCGTCGGGGTTGCGCTCGTACTCCTGCTTCACTTCAGGAATAGCGAGCGCCTTCTCGATGGTCATGCCCGGCTGCGTGGGGATGGCTTTCGCGAGGCGGTCGACCAGAGCGGGCGGCATGTTCATCACGCGGGCGACATCGCGCAACGCGGCTTTCGCCGCCAGCGTGCCGAAAGTGATAATCTGCGCCACGCGCTCCTGCCCGTACTTCTCGCGCACATATTTAATCACTAAATCGCGCCGCGCATCCTCGAAGTCCATATCGATATCGGGCATCTGAATGCGTTCGGGGTTAAGGAACCGCTCGAAAGTCAGGTCGTACTCGATGGGGTCGATGTCGGTGATGCCGATGCAGTAGGAGACGAAGCTGCCTGCCGCCGAGCCGCGCACGCCGAAGTAGATGCCCTCGCGCCGCGCGAACTGCGCAAAGTCGCGCACAATCAGAAAATAGGGCGCGAAGCCCGTGGTTTCGATCACCGAAAGCTCATACTCAAGCCGCTGCGTATGGGTTTCGTTATAGTTGGGGATTAGGCGTGGCAGCGATTCGTAGCACAAGTCGCGCAGGTGCTGCATCGCGGTCTTGCCTTCGGGCAGGTCGGGGGTGGGGAGCTGCACGCGCCCAAACTCCAGCTGCAAGTTGCACCGCGCGGCGACCTCCAGCGTGTTCGCAAGCGCGGCGGGATGGTCGGGAAACAGCGCCGCCATCTCCTGCGCCGATTTCACATAAAACTCTTCCGTGCCGAACTTGAGGCGGTCGGGCTTGTCCAGCGTGGAGCCTGTTTGCACACAGAGCAGCACATCATGCATCGCGGCGTCTTCGCGGGTCAGATAGTGCGCGTCGTTCGTCGCCAGCAGGGGGAGACGGTACTGCTCGGCAAGCTTCAGTAGCCCCTCGTTTACCTTGCGCTGTTCGGGCAGCCCGTGGTCTTGCAGCTCAATATAGAAATTCTCGCGTCCAAAGATGTCCAGATACTCTTCCAGCAGGCGGCGGGCGCGCTCGTAGTCGTCTTTGAGCAGCGCGTCGGGAATCTCGCCTGCCAAACAGGAGGAGGTCGCAATCAGCCCCTGCGCATGCTCCCGCAGAATCTGCTTATCGACGCGCGGTTTGTAATAGAAGCCCTCCAGATTCGCTATCGTGCTGAGCCGAATCAGATTCTTGTAGCCGACCTCGTCTTTCGCCAGCAGCAGCAGGTGGTAGCTGGTCTGGTCTTGCTTGGTTTTGTCTTTGATGCTGCGCGGCGCGAGGTACACCTCACAGCCGATAATCGGCTTGACGCCTGCCGCCTGACAGGCGTTGTAGAAGTCGATCGCGCCGTACAGCACGCCATGGTCGGAAATCGCGACGGCGGGCATGCCGAAATCCGCCACGCGTTTGACCAGCTCCTTGATGCGCGTCGCCCCGTCCAGTAAGCTAAACTCTGTGTGCAGATGTAGATGAACAAATCCCGCTTCCATGCGAAACCTCCCAAGATGTTGTAGGTACGATTCGCGCTGGTCGGGGGGAGTCCTGCTGATTTAAGGGGAAATTCGGGGGCGCGAGTATCGAGAATTCAAGTAGTGCAAATCGTCGGCGGGGGACGCCGACGCTACGAACATGCTTCGCGTAGCGTCGGCGTCCCCCGCCGACGATTCACGACATCTGAAACCCTCACTGGTAAGTCCTTACCGACAAAAATCGTCCGCATGGTACGACGGCATTCTTGCCGTCGCGCATGAACCGATGTCCCAGCGCACCCCACGACGGCAGGAATGCCGTCGCACCGAGCGTGCTGCGCGCGTTCCGCTACTCATACCTGAGCGCGACAATCGGATCCAGGTTCGCCGCGCGCCATGCCGGATACAAACCAAACACCACGCCCACCGACGCCGAGAACAGGAACGCCCCAATCCCCGCCCACAGCGGGAAGTAGAAACTCAAGCCGTTCTCGCCGAAGGCGTCGGTCTGCTTTGTGGCGAACTCGATCAGCTCGCCCAGCCCCCATCCCAGCGCCATGCCAATCAGCCCGCCAATCGTTGCCAGCGTCGCCGACTCAATCAGAAACTGCGTCAGGATGTGCCACTTCTGTGCCCCGACCGCCTTGCGCAAGCCAATCTCGCGCGTGCGCTCGGTCACGGAGACCAGCATGATATTCATGATGCCGATACCGCCCACCAGCAACGCCAGCCCCGCAATCCCGCCCAGCAGCACGCCGAACAGCGAAATCACGCGCGTTATCGCCGACAGGATGCTCTCTAAAGTATCCACGCGGAAATCGGGCTGGTTGTTGTGCAGGCGCATCAGCGTCTCCCAGATAGCGTCCATCGCGGCGGGGGTCTGCTCGCGCGTATGGGGCATCGCCATAATCATCGACAGGTTCTCATCGCCCGCCCAGCGGCGCAGCGCGGCTTGCAACGGGATATACGCGCCCTCATCCAGGTTCTCGCCAAAGCCCCGCCCGCGCTTTTTCAAGACGCCAATCACCTGCGCCTGCGTGCCGTCCACCAGCACCGACTGCCCAATCGGGTCTTTTTTACCGAACAGTTTCTGCGCCGTAGCGTGCCCCAGCACGAGCAGCTTCTCGCCCTGCTCTATCTCGTAAGGCTCAAAGAACCGTCCCTGCTCGATTTCCAGCGCGCGGGCGGTGAGGTACTCCTCATTCACACCAATCAGGTTCGCCCGCACCTTCTCGCCCTGATAGATGAACTCCTTCTCGCCCAGTTGCCGTTCGGCGGCGACGGCGCGCAGCTCGGGCAGTTGGCGAATCGCCTCTAAATCGACCAGTTTCAGTCCCTCCACTGTGCCCCCGCGCTCCTCGCGACGGATGCGCTCGGAGGGGTCAAACGCCACGATAATCACATCCGAACCAAGCTTTTCGAACTCGGCGACCACGCTGCTGCGCGCCCCCTCAATCAGCGCGACCATCACCACCACCGCCATCACGCCGAAAATTACGCCCAGCATCGTCAAAAACGAGCGCAACTTATGCGTGCGCAGCGTGTCGAGTGCCACCCAGAGCGATTCCAGCGTCCCCACGGGCGGGAGTATACCCGTTCAGGTACAATTCCGCCATGCACAAAGCCCTCACGATTGCTGGCTCCGATTCGGGCGGCGGCGCAGGCATTCAGGCGGATTTGAAGGCGTTCGCCGCGCTGGGCGTGTACGGCAGCAGCGCGATTACGGCTCTCACCGCCCAGAACACGGTTGGCGTGCAAGCGGTGTATCCCGTAGAACCTGAGTTTGTCGGGCAGCAGGTTGACTCGGTGATGAGCGACATCGGCGCGGACGCCGCCAAGACGGGCATGCTGTTCAGCGCGGCGATTATCGAAGTGGTCGCCGAGCGTGTGCGCCGATGGAACATCGAGAAGCTGGTGGTGGATCCTGTGATGGTGGCGAAGAGCGGCGACCGCCTGCTGCAGGAGGACGCCATCGACGCGCTCAAACGCCTGATTCTGCCGCTGGCGTATGTGGTCACTCCGAATCTGGGCGAGGCGAGCGTACTGGCAGGGTTTGAAGTGAGCGATAAGCCCGCAATGCAGGAGGCGGCGCGCGCCATCTACGCGCTGGGCGCGAAAATCGTGGTGGTCAAAGGCGGACATCTGACCGACTGCGCCGATGACTTGGTGTATGACGGCTCCACGATGCGCTGGCTGCCCGCTGAACATATCGACACGCCCCATACCCACGGCACGGGCTGCACCTTCTCGGCGGCGATTGCAGCGTATTTAGCGAAGGGCTACGCTCCGCTGGAGGCAATCGCCCGCGCGAAGGACTACCTCACTGCCGCGCTACGCACCGCGAAAGCTGTCGGCGCTGGACATAGCCCTGTGCATCACTTTCATCCGTACTATCCGCTGGATTAGGAGGAACACTGTGAGACTCCTCGCTTGACTTGCAATGACAAAGACTGTTATTCCGAGCGAAGCGAGGAATCTCAACTCCTTTCTGTCGTGTTTCGGGAGCATTTTTCGTGGGAAGGACTTAGCATTTATTGCAGGCAGCACTCATTATTCAACCTCATCAATTTGCGCAGCTTGCTCGCCTGCTCAATTCAGCTTCCCGCGCTGCCATTCAACAAACCGCTTCGTCTCCGCCTCGCCCGCGCGTAAGCCGAGTCGTCCCCACCAGACACTCAACAGGATGACCCACCCAAGCGAATAGAGAACATACTGTCCGCCGCCGCCTGCGCCCAGCCACTCCTGATAGAGACCCCACCAGGGATGCAGGCGCAACAACCCACTCGCCAGTGCATCCAACATCGGCATGTTGAATAGCGCCCGATTGAAAATCTGCACGACCCAGCTGCCGAACAGCAAGACGCCCAGCGCGACGAACAACAACACGACGCCCTGCCCAGTTAGGGAGGCGCGCGTTTCGTAGTAGACGCGGGCGCGGCGCGTGTTGATGAAAAAGTCGTTGAAGTAGTCGCCCTGTAAGGGGGTGGGATACCGAATCAGGAACGCCCAGCTCGCGCTGTAGATAGCTTGCGGCAGCACGGTTCCACTTAGCCATACATACAGCGACCAAAGCAGCCACTTCTCAGGGGCAACCCACTGCCCCGACGCTCCCCCAATCGCGAGATAGAGTACGCCCGCCGAGAGCCACTGCAACGCCCACTGCCACAGCAGCCCCCCGAACGGATAAGGCAACGCGAAACGCAGGGGCGCGGGGCGACGCGCCAGCGCGAAATAGCCCGCCAGCGACCCGATGCTCAGGTTCGCCAGCGTCGTCAGGCAGAGCAACAGCAGCAACAGTCGCTCGGCGGCGAGCGGACTGGTGGCAAATACCCGCGCCAGCATGCCCGCATGCACCCCAATTACCAGCAGCCAGAACGCCGCGCCGCCCCAGCGCATCAACCGATACGCCGACTCCGACCACCACTCACGCCACTGCGCCGCTGCAAGCGCGCACCAGAGCGTCCAGCCAAGCGCGCTTAGAACCCCTCCAGCAATAGGAAGCAACGGATACCTCGCCTCCTGAACCGCCGCCGTCAGTAGAATTGGCGCGCCATACGGCGTCCAGAGCCATAACGGCAGGAACAACAGCGCGTGAGCGTTGGGAATCAACTGCACTAAATAAGCTGCCGCCGTTATCCCCAGCGGAGCGATCCCGTGTAAGACATGAAAACTTGTGAAGCGCACATTCAGCAGCGACGATTCGTCGGGCGCGTGGACGCCGCGCAACGAGTAGGCGTCTACGGCTGTGCCCAGCGCATACGCCGCGAGCGCAAGCAGCGCGCTCGCCAGCCACATCCACGGCGGAACGCCCACCAGCAGACATACCCACAACGCCGCCGGCGTCAGCGTCAGCAGCGCCAACCCTGTCAGCGCGGTAATCGCCCCAATCCGCCCCAGCACGACGCCCAGCGGGTGCAACTCCGTCAGGTACAAATCGGTCAGTGTGCGCGTTTTGTAGACATCGCGCATCACACGGTTCGTCAGCGGCGCGACCATCACGAGCGGCAACCAGACGAAGACGCCCAGCGTCATCGCGCTGCTATAGCTCAACCCGAATAATCCGCTAACCACTTTGGGATTGCGCGCCGCCAGAATCGCGAATCCTGTACAGAGAGCGCACCCCAGCCACAACACGGCGAGCGTTAATGCCCAGTAGCGGCGCGTGCGCACATAACGCCGATACTCCAGCCAGAAAACCGTCGCCGCGCTCTGCAGAATCACCACCACGCGCCCTCCTGCACTTTCAACTCTGGCTCAGGGGCGTTCAACGCCTGTTGCAGGCGGCGCGCGGCGGCGGGCGCAAGCAGCGCCGTCAGCCCAAACCCCGCCAACGCCTGCGGAACGCCCCACAGCGGATGCGGAATGTACGCCGCCATCGCCGTCGCCAAAGGCAGAGCCGCCATCGAAGCCCAGAACACTGGATGCACCACCCACTGCCAGAAGGGAGCCTCGTTGAACCAGCCAATCTGTTTATTTTGCGCCAGCGCATCCACTACGAGCCCAGGTCCAAACAGCAAGCCGAGAACCACGACAATCAGCAAGGTGTATACGGTCGCCTGCCAGAGCAACGTGGCGCGCTGTGCAACCAGAAACGCCATCAGCGTCTGCCACAGAACCCCCATCGCGACCAGACACAGCCCAAACCGCACAAACAGTCCCACTCCCAGCCAGAACGACTCATACGCCGCCGCAGCGAGCGGAATGAGAAACGGCGCGCCCCAGATGAGATAAAGACGAAGCGCGCCCCCCAGCGCATACGCCGTATAGGTTCCGTACAGCAAATCCCACCCGCTCAGGCGCGTCAGGCGCAGAAAAACCGAAGTGCCCTGCGCATGCTCGCGAGCGAGCAAGTTAATCTGCGAAGTGAAGCTGAGCGGCAGCAGGTTCAACAGCAAAAGGGCTACCATCAACGGCGTCTGGTTGCCCCAGACGGCGGCGAGGATGCTGCCCCCTGTCAGATAGTAATAGCCAATCACCAACAGCGCCAGCCCATACAGCACGATGGCGCGTCGTTGGTCGCTCGCGTGCCAGAACTTCTGATTGAGCGGCGTAATCTGCAGGCGGCGGGCGATTTCGGCGGCGAGTTCCCGCGCCCGCTCATAATCGCCTGCGCGCGTCGCCGCCTGCCACTCCCGATTGAGCGCTTGAACCCTCGAGTCGGTTCCCACCAGCCACTCCAAGGCAAGCATCCGCCGCAGCAGCCACACCGCTGCGTTTTCCGTAAAGTACCGCGTCCACCAGTCGCTCACGGCGCGAAGACGCACAGCGTGTTCACCTCCTGCATCGGCGCGTCGTTTAGCGTCATCAGCGGCGCGCCGCGTCGGTCATAAAACGCCTGAACCCAGATGTAGTCGGCGAGGTTCTCTTGGACAATCGTCGCCGTCGCTGAATGACCCGGCTGGAGTCGGACGCGCTGCCAGAGAACGGAAGGCTCTTCCATCGATAGGGAGCGGGCGAACACCTGCACGCTGTTCAGCGGCTGACTGCTCAGGTTGCGTATGAGCAGCGTGTTCCCCTGTCTGCGGACTTCGAGGCGCGGGGGATCGTCTACGAAGCGGACGAAGCAGACGCCGATATGCGTGCGAGCAGGGCATCGAACTTCCACTATGGGCGACGCGCTCGGATAGCGCGTTTGTACGGCTGCGTTCGGCGAGGCGGCGAACTCCAGCAACACTGCGCCGTCGGGCAGTCGGAGCGTATGGCGTCCCGCTTCTAACGAGGCATAGCCATAGCCAATCTCCATGCCGTCGCCCGTCTCGCCAGGATAGAGCCATGTGAAAACCACAGGCTCAGACACCTCCGCGCGCGGAGGGAACACGAAAATCGCTCCTGATACCAGCAGGGTCAGCGCGCTGAGCGGCGCAAACACACTCGCCAGCCTGCGCCGACGCCGTAGCCATGCCGTCAGGTTCCACACCAGCGCAGCATACACAATTAGCGCAATCGCTCCGACCGTCGGCTGAGCGTAGCGCGTTCGTTGCTGCTCCCGACTCGCCGCCCCGTCGAACTGCCGGCTCAATCGCTCGCTGGGAAACGCGCTGCTGAGGGCGATGGTCTCAACCATTTCGGGCAGCCCGTTCCAGTTCCGCCACTCGGGCTGCTCCAGATTGCCCATGAATAGATAGAGATTGCCCAGCCCCACTCGCCGCCAGTATAACACGGGGCGACGCGCCTCGTCCAGCGCGACAGGATGCCAGTCTTCTGTGTCAGAATCGAGGGTCGCAAGCCCTGAGGGACTCTCGGCGAACTGAATCGTCGGCAAGAGGCTCGCGACAGGCAGCGTTTTGATGGACGGTCCGAATGAGCCGACGGAGACCATCAACGAGCCGCCCGCAACGAGCCACTGCTGCAACGCCCGCCACTGCGCTGCCGAGAGCGTCTCTGCGCCGCCCACCAGCGCAATCATCGGCAACTCCAGCAGCGGCTGTGATTCGTCGGGCAACTCCGCCGGGCGGCGATAGTAGACCTTGAACTGCGGGCGGTCGGCGGCTCCGCCGAGCGATGCTTCTGAAGTGAACCGCGTCTGCTGCTGATTGAGCCGTTCCAGTCCGCCGAGCATATCCCCGACGACCACAATTGGGACGCGCAGCTGAAGCAGTGCGGGGAGTTCGACGCTCTGTCGCTCGCCGTTCTCGCCGCGCCACTCTAAACGCGGCGCGCGAAAGCGCATCGGCAAGGCTGAGCGCGTGGTGGTTGTGACGCTCAGGTAAATGCGCTTGCGGGCGCGGGCGGCTAAGTCCAGCGGATACACCTGCTCGCCGCGCCCAGGGTCGCGTAGAATCAGCGCGCCGCGCGTGTCGCTGCCGCGCCGCTCAAGGTCGACGAGATACACGGCGCGGTACCCCATCGCCTCGTCGTCAAGCAGCGGACGCGCCGTAATCACTGTCTGCGTTGCCCCCAGCGCATTCCCCACAAGCGTCAACGCAAGAACCCATCCCCAGCGCACGGAGAGAATTTTCGCCTTGCCTTGCAAACCTCCTTCGGGTGACTTGGACAGCCTGAAATGTCCTGTCGTCGTCGAAGCGGGGAACGCGCCTTTGGTGCGATGGCATACCTGCCGTCGCACGGTTCAACGACGATGCCAGGGACGCTCTTGTGCCGATAAAAAAACAGTTTCCCGCTTAGGAGGTTATATCGGTGGGGTTTTATACCAACTGGGGGTTCAAGTGAAACAAACTGCAGCCCTCACCCCCTGCCCCCTCTCCCGCGACGCGGGAGAGGGGGAACCCGCAGCGCCGCGCAGGCAACTCCCCTCTCCCACGCCGTGGGAGAGGGGCTGGGGGTGAGGGCAAAAACAGGAGACG
>CAYYCA010000018.1:0-15968 GCA_964470265.1 uncultured Fimbriimonadales bacterium
GGACGCCCGTGCTACGATTACTTGCGGAAGGGCATGCCCATCGCCTTGAGCAGGGCGAACGCCTCCTCGTCGGTTTTCGCCGTGGTGCAGATGGTGATGTCCATCCCGCGCAGGCGATCGACCTGGTCATAGACGATTTCGGGGAACAGAATCTGCTCGCGCAGCCCCATCGAGTAGTTCCCGCGCCCGTCGAACGAGCGGGGTGAAACGCCCGCAAAGTCGCGAATGCGCGGCAGCACGATGTTTATCAGCTTCTCCAGAAACACATACATGCGGTCGCCGCGCAGGGTGACTTTACAGCCGATGCGATGTCCCTTTCGGAGCCGGAAGTTGGAGATGGCTTTCTTGGCGACAGTGACGACGGGCTTCTGTCCCGAAATCAAGGCGAGGTCGCGCACGGCGTTTTCGAGCTGCTTTGGCTCCTGTTCGCCCTTGCCCACGCCCATGTTAATCACGATTTTCTCCAGGCGCGGGATTTGCATCGGGTTTTTATAGTTGAACTGCTGCTGCAGTTGCGGGCGCACGACCTGTTCGTAGTGGGTGCGCAGGCGCGGGGTGATACGCGCTACTGCGCCGTCACCTGTGTCGAACAGCTTCTCGGTTTTTTGCTCCTTGCTCGCCTTCTTGCCTTGCGGCTGCGGAGGCGCAGCGGGTTTTTGCTTAGCCATAGCTCATCCCTCACTTCGTCGCGTCAATCATCTCGTTGCATTTTTTGCAGACGCGGTAAAGTTTGCCGTCCTGCCCGCGCACGCGCCCGACGCGCGTCCTTTTATCACAGTGCGGGCAGACCAGCATCACCTTACTGGCGAACAACGGCGCCGACATCTGGATTTTGCTGCCCTTCTGATTGAGCATGCGCGGCTTCCTATGTTTCCACACAAGGTTCAAACCGTCGACCACCACACGGTTCTCGCGCGGGAGTACCTGAATGACGCGCCCGCGCTGTCCCTTGTCTTTGCCTGAGATTATCTCGACGGTGTCGCCCGTGCGGATTTTCATTCGTAGCGGTCGTTCCAACTTGCGTATCATAGTTTCCCCTCCTACAGCACTTCGGGCGCGAGCGAGATGATGCGCATGAACTGCTTATCGCGCAGCTCGCGGGCGACGGGTCCGAAGATGCGCGTGCCGCGCGGCTCGCCTTGGTTGTTGATAATCACGCAGGCGTTGTCATCGAAGCGCAGCGTGCTGCCGTCGGGGCGGCGGATGGGCTTGCGCGTGCGTACAATGACGGCGCGGACCACATCGCCTTTTTTGACGGGCATGTTCGGCGAGGCGTCTTTGACCGACGCCACAATCACATCGCCCACATGACCGTAGCGTGCGTTCGAGCCTTTCAGCACGCGAATACACATCACTTCGCGCGCCCCTGAGTTGTCGGCGACTTTCAAGCGTGTAAACGGTTGTATCATGGCTCGTCCCTCCTGATTACTGGGCGCGTTCTAAGATCTGGCGCACGCGCCAGCGTTTACGGCGGCTGAGCGGGCGCGTCTCCACAATCTCCACGCGGTCGCCCACGCGACACTCGTTGTGTTCATCGTGCGCCATATATTTCTTGGTGCGGCGAATGGTCTTCTTATAAATCGGGTGGCGGTAGCTGCGCATCACAGCGACCACGACGGTTTTATCCATCTTGTCGCTGACCACCACGCCGACGCGCACCTTGCGTCGCCCCTTGTATGGCGCTTTCTCGCCGAGCGCCGGTGGGGCTACACCCTCTGCTTGGGTTTCCTGCAGAATGACTTCTTCGTTCATATTTCGCTACTCCTCAGACGCCTGCCTCGCGTCGTTTTTCGTTGATGACTGTGAGAATGCGCGCGATATTGCGCCGAATCTGGCGCATCGAGTCGGTGTCCTTGAACTGTCCGACGGTTTTGCGCACGCGCATGCGGTACTGCTCCGTGCGCAGGTTATCCAGCTCTTTCTGGAGTTCGGCTAAGGTCATTCGGCGCAGCTGGTCGGGTTTGAGCGGTTTCATGCGCTTTCACCTCCTACCATTTCGGTTTCGACTCCGAGCTGGAAGTCGGCTTTCGAGACGATTTTGGTTTTGATAGGCAGTTTGTGGCTGGCGCGGCGGAGCGCTTCGCGGGCGCGTTCCGCGTCCACACCGCCGAGTTCCATAATCACGCGCCCGCGCTTGACGACGGCGACCCAGCCTTCCACACTGCCCTTACCCGACCCCATGCGGGTCTCGGCGGCGCGTTTGGTGTAGGGTTTATCGGGGAAGATACGGAACCAGATTTTGCCGCCGCGGCGCAGGTAGCGCACGATGGCGACGCGCGCGGCTTCCATCTGGCGGTTGGTAATCCATGCGGGTTCCATCGCCACCAGTCCGTAGTCGCCGAAGTGGAGTTCGCGCGCGCCTTTCGAGACGCCCTTGCGTCGTCCCCGCTGTTGCTTTCGGTATTTCGTTCGTTTCGGCATCAACATAGCAGTTCACCTCACTCTTCGACGGGCGTTTCAGGTGCGGGCGTTTCGGGCGCGGGCGTTTCAGCTCGCGTGGATCGCGATCCGCGTCCGCCCTGCGGGCGTCCGCCGCCGCCCTGTCGTCCGCCGCCGCGTCCGCGCCGTCGGCGTCCTGCGCTGGGTCGCTCGCCGCTGCGTCCAGGCGCGCCTGCACGCGCCCCACGACGCATCTCGCTCGGCGTCGCCGCTTCTGGCGTGGTCACCGACGAAAGCAGGATCCGCCGCTCGGTCATCGGTATATCGCCCTTATAAATCCACACTTTGACCCCGATGGTACCGTAAATCGTGTAGGCGGTCGCAAAGCCGTAGTCGATTTCCGCGCGCAGGGTCTGCAACGGCACGCGCCCCCAGCGATCCCACTCGGTGCGCGCGATTTCCGCGCCGCCCAGTCGCCCTGCCACCATGACCTTAATACCGCGCAGGTTCATGCGTTGGGCGCGGGCGATGGTCTGGCGGATGGCGCGTCGGTGCGAGATACGCCGCTCGAGCTGGCTCGCGATGTTCTCCGCCACGAGCTGCGCGTCCTGGTCAGGGTTGCGCACATCCTCGACATCGATGCGCAGTTCGGGCTTATTGGGATGCAGCGCCTTGTAGACCGCGCGGGTGACCTCTTCGATGCCCTGCCCGCCGCGCCCGATAATCTGTCCGGGGCGCGCCGCGTGGATAATGATGCGCACGATGTTCGCCGCGCGTTCGATCTCGATGCGCGAGATGCCCGCGCTGTACCATTTCTCTTTAATCGTGCGCCGAATCAAATAATCCTCATAGAGCATGTGACGGTACTGCTTCTTCGGCGCGTACCAGCGGCTCCTCCAGTCGTCGGTCACGCCGACGCGAAAGCCAATCGGGTTGATTTTCTGCCCCATTAGTTCTGCTCCTCCTGTTGCGGCGCGGCGGTGGCGCGTCGCGGGCGTTGCTTGGGCTGCGGTGCGCCCACGCCCAGCTCAATCGTGATGTGGCTGGTGCGCTTCAGGATGCGGAACGCGCGTCCCCGATCCTTGGGCAAAATCCGCTTCCAGCGGGGACCTTCGTCCACATACGCACGCTGGATATACAGTATATTGGGCGCCAGCCCGTTGTTGTGCATCGCATTCGCGACCGCCGATTCCAGCACTTTTCTCGTTATGCGCGCCGATTTGTTCGGTAAACGCTGGAGAATCACCATCGCCTCGTTTACTGGCTTCCCGCGCACGAGGTCAACAGCCAGGCGCGCCTTGCGCGGGGGTATCCGTACATGTCGTGCAACCGCCTTCATAAACGCCTCCTTACTTGCGCTTCACCTTCGAAGTCTTCTCCGAGCCAGCGTGCCCGCGGAAGGTGCGGGTAAGCACGAACTCGCCCAGCTTGTGCCCTACCATCTGTTCGGTGACATAGACGGGCACATGCTTGCGCCCATCGTGTACGGCAAAGGTCAGCCCAATCATTTCGGGCACAATCATCGATCGGCGCGACCATGTTTTGATGGGGCGTCGCTGGGTCTGAGGCAGCTCCAACATCGCCCGCACCTTCTTCATCAGTTTCGGGTCAACATAGGGTCCCTTTTTCAACGAGCGCGCCATAGGTTATTTCCTCCGTTTGAGAATAAATCGGCTGGTGCGTTTGTTGCGTCGGGTCTTGACGCCGAGCGCGGGTTTGCCCCATGGGGTCTTGGGGTGGGGCAATCCGATGGGCGCTTTGCCCTCGCCGCCGCCGTGCGGGTGGTCGCGCGGGGTCATCGCCGAGCCGCGCACATGGGGGCGGCGACCCATCCAGCGCGATTTGCCCGCCTTACCCCAGACCTCGTTCTCGTGATCTAAGTTGCCGACCTGTCCAACCGTGGCTCGGCAGTGCAAGTGAATCAAGCGCATTTCGCCCGACGGCATACGCAGGGTGGCGTAATTGCCTTCTTTCGCCAGAATCTGCGCCGCTGCGCCTGCGCTGCGCACGAGCTGCCCACCCTTACCCGGATACAGCTCGATATTATGCACAAGCGTGCCGACCGGAATATTCTGCAGGGGCAGCGCGTTGCCCGGCAGGATGTCGGCTTCGGGTCCGCTCATCACCGTCGCGCCGACTTCCAGTCCGACAGGCGCGAGGATATAGCGCTTCTCGCCATCCTCGTATTCCAACAGCGCGATTCGGGCGGAACGGTTCGGGTCGTACTCAATCGCGACCACCTTCGCAGGGATGCCGTCCTTGTTGCGCTTGAAATCGATGATGCGGTAGAGGCGTTTGTTGCCGCCGCCGCGATGGCGCGCGGTCACGCGCCCCATATTGTTGCGCCCGCCCGTCTTGCGCAGCCCCACCGTCAGACTCTTCTCAGGCTCTTTTTTGGTAATCTCCTCGTAGGTCGAGGTCTGCATAAAGCGTCTGCCCGGCGAGGTCGGTTTCCATTTTTTGATTCCCATAATTGCCTCCGCTTACAGGTTGAAATCTTCGATAGTCTGGTCGGGCTTGAGCGTCACGATGGCTTTTTTCCACGCCTTCGTGTAGCCCTGACTGCGCAGTCCGACGCGCTTCGGCTTGGGCTTGACCCACATCGTGCGCACCTTCACCGCGTCCACATTATAGAGTTGCTTAATCGCGTTCTTGATGTCGATTTTCGTGGCGTCGTCCGCCACCTCGAACAGGTACTGATTGTGTACCATGCGCAACATCGTGCCTTTTTCAGTAATGACGGGGCGAATAATGACCTGCGCGGGATGTTTCATTGCGCCCACACCTCCTCCATTTTGGCGATTGCCTGCTTGGTGGCAATCACGCGCCGCGCGGGGATGATTTCGTGGAGCGCGAACGCGGGCGCGATGCGCACCAGCACATTCGGGATGTTGCGGAACGATTTATAGACGGTCTCGTTGGGTTCGTGGATGAGAATCAGCACGCGTTCATTCTCGATGCCGAGCGCTTTGAGGAACGCCGCCGCCTGCTTGGTTTTGATTTCGGGGAAGTTCAGCTCGTCCACCACGAGCAGCGCGCCGTTCTCGGCTTTGTCAGCCAGCACGGTGCGGAAGGCGAGGCGTCGCTCTTTCTTGTTCACGATGGGGTTGTAGTCGCGCGGGGTGGGTCCGTGAACGATGCCGCCCTTGCGCCAGTGCGGGGCGCGGATCGACCCCTGACGGGCGCGTCCTGTGTGCTTCTGGCGCCAGGGCTTGCGCCCGCCGCCGCGTACCTCGCCGCGGGTTTTCGTGTCGTGCGTGCCTTGACGCAGGTGGGCGAGCTGGGCGACCACCGTGCGATGCACGACGCCCGTCTTGCCCTTCACGCCGAACAGGCGGTCGTTCAGTTCGACCTCCCCAATCGCTTGACCTTGCGCGTTATACAAATTGGCCTTCGGCATAAAAATCACCTCTACTGTTTCTGCACATACACTATTGAGCCGCGTCCGCCGGGGATTGCGCCTTTGATCAGCACGCGGTTCTGTCCTTCTAAAATCTTCACGATGGTCAGGTTGCGCGTGGTGACCTGCTCGCCGCCCATGCGTCCGGGCATGCGTTTGCCTTTGAACACGCGCTGCGGACCCGTTGCGCCGCTGGAGAGCGGGCGTCGGTGGGTCATCGAGCCGTGCGTCATGGGACCTCCAGCGAACCTGTAGCGGCGCACCACGCCCGCGAAGCCCTTGCCTTTGGAAGTGCCCGTCACCTTCACCGTCTCGCCTTCTTTGAACACATGCTCGGCGCGCACTTCCTGACCGCTGACGGCTTGCCCGTCGATAATCTCAAATTCTTTCAGGTGGCGCAGGGGTTTCTCCAGCTCGGCTTTTTTGAACACGCCCATCATCGGCTTGTTCACACGCTGAGTTTTCATCGGCTCGAAGCCGATTTGCGCGGCGTAGTAGCCGTCTTTTTCAGGTGTGCGCACCTGCACCACATAGCAAGGTCCCAGCTCCACGACGGTCACGGCGACCATGCGCCCGTTTTCGTCGAAGATGTGGGTCATGCCGAGTTTACGCCCGATGAGTCCCTTCAGCACGGGCGGCGGGGGCAGTTCGCGTTTGGGTTTAGCAGGCGTCGCCTCTGCGGGGGCTGCGGCAACTGGCTCGGCGGGCGTTTCCTCCGCTGTCGCTTCGCCTGCCTCAGCAGCTTCGGCGGTCGCTTCCCCCTCGCTCGCCTGCGCTTCGATTGCCTCGGCGACTGGCTCCGACGCCTCTGTCGTCGTCTCAGGCTGTTCTCCGTTCGCCTGCGGGGTCTCCTCGGTTAATTGTTTCTCTTCTTGCATCGCTACTGCCTCCCTACAACTTGATTTCGATATCTACGCCGCTGGGTAAATCCAAACGCATTAATGCATCGATCGTGCGGTTGTTGGGTTCCAGGATATCGATGAGCCGTTTATGGGTGCGGATTTCGAAGTGTTCCATGCCGATTTTGTCGATGTGCGGACCGCGAATCACACAGAAGCGGCGGATGTCGGTCGGCAACGGCACGGGACCACGCACGCGCGCGCCCGTGTTTTGCACCTGCTCGACAATCCGCTTCACAGATTGATCCAGCACGCGATGGTCGTAGGCTCGTAGTCGTATCCTGATTTTGTCGCGTTTCATCGTCCTCTCCTCCAGAATCGGGGCGGAGGGATATTATACCCCACCGCCCCAACCTGCGTTTAGGCTCAGTCCAGCATCTCCGTGACGACGCCCGCGCCCACCGTGCGACCGCCCTCGCGAATCGCAAACCGCAAGCCCGTCTCTATCGCCACAGGAGACACCAACATCACCTCCATATTCACATTATCCCCAGGCATCACCATCTCCACACCCGCAGGCAACCTAATCTCACCCGTCACATCCGTCGTCCTAAAGTAAAACTGCGGACGATACCCCGACACAAACGGCGTGTGACGACCGCCCTCCTCCTTCCGCAACACATACACCTCCGCCTTGAAGTGCTTGTGCGGCTTGATGGAACCCGGCTTCGCGATCACCATCCCACGCTCCACATCGTCCCTGTCCACACCACGCAACAACAACCCCACATTATCCCCTGCCTCCGCCTGATCCAAAATCTTGCGGAACATCTCAATACTCGTCACCACCGTCTTGCGCGTCTCGTCGCGGAACCCAATCAACTCCACCTCTTCACCCGTCTTCAACACCCCGCGCTCCACGCGCCCCGTCGCCACCGTGCCACGACCCGTAATCGTGAACACATCCTCCACCGCCATCAAAAACGGCTTGTCCAACTCCCGCTGCGGCAACGGAATGTAAGTGTCCACCGCGTCCATCAACTCCCAAATCGCCTTAATCCAGCGATTGGAAGTGTTCCGCGTCCAGTCCTCGCTGTCGGGCGCCTCGACCACCTGCAACGCGCTCCCGCGAATGACGGGCACCTCGTCGCCCGGGAACCCATACTTACTCAGCAGCTCCCGCACCTCCAGCTCCACCAGGTCTAACAGCTCCTCATCGTCCACCATATCCACCTTGTTCATAAACACCACAATCGCGGGCACATTCACCTGCCGCGCCAGCAGGATGTGTTCGCGCGTCTGGGGCATCGGTCCGTCCGTCGCCGCAACCACCAAAATCGCGCCGTCCATCTGCGCCGCGCCCGTAATCATGTTCTTGATGTAGTCGGCGTGACCGGGGCAGTCCACATGGGCGTAGTGGCGGGTCTCGGTCTGATATTCGGCGTGGTAGATGTTGATGGTCACGCCGCGGGCGCGCTCTTCGGGGGCGCTGTCGATGCGTTCGTAGGGTTGGTACTCGGCGAGTCCGTTTTTGCTCAGCACGCGGGTGATGGCGGCGGTGAGCGTCGTTTTGCCGTGGTCGACGTGTCCGATGGTGCCGATGTTGACATGCGGTTTCGTGCGTTCAAATTTCTGTCGTGCCATAGTTCTCTCCTCCTATGCTCGTGTGGGTTGGAGCGCGTTCTTGCGCTCGATGATGCTCTGCGCGACCTGCGCGGGCGCTTCCTCGTAGTGTGAGGGGTGCATGGTATAGGTAGCGCGTCCCTGCGTCAACGATCGCAAAGTGGTGGCGTAGCCGAACATTTCGGCGAGGGGCACAACGGCTTTGATGACCTGCGTGCCGCCGACGCCCGGCTCAATCATCTCGATGCGCGCGCGGCGCGAGTTCAAATCGCCAATCACATCGCCGACATGGTTGTCGGGCGTGGTGACCTCCAGCTCCATATACGGCTCCAGAATCACGGGCTTGGCGCGTTGCACTGCCTCTTTGAAGGCGATGGAGCCAGCGATTTTGAACGCCATTTCACTGGAGTCGACCTCATGGAAGGAGCCATCCACGAGGCGCACTTTCACATCCACGACGGGGTAGCCCGCCAGCACGCCCGAGTCGGCGGCTTCGCGGATACCCGCTTCGACGGCAGGGATGAACTCGCGTGGAATCGCGCCGCCGACGATTTTGTTCTCAAACTGGATGCCCGAATTCTGCTCGCCCGGCTCGATCTCGATGACACAGTGCCCGTACTGTCCGCGCCCACCCGACTGGCGCACGAACTTGCCCTCGGCTTTGGCGGGGGTGCGGATGGTCTCCTTGTACGCGACCTGCGGGCGTCCCTGATTCGCCTCCACCTTGAACTCACGATAGAGGCGATCCAGAATAATCTCCAAGTGCAGTTCGCCCATGCCGGAGATGATGGTCTGCCCCGTTTCGTGGTCGGTGGAGATTCGGAAGGTGGGGTCTTCCGCCGCCAGTCGCTGGAGCGCGTTGGCGAGTTTGTCCTGATCGGCTTTGGTCTTGGGTTCGATCGCCAGCGAGATGACGGGTTCGGGGAACTGCGGCGGTTCCAGCAGGATGGGGTGGTTCGGGTCGCACAGCGTGTCGCCTGTGGTGGTCTGCTGGAAGCCGATAACGCCGATGATGTCGCCTGTGAACGCCTCTTCGATGTCCTCGCGGCGGTTGGCGTGCATCTGCAGGATGCGTCCGATGCGCTCGCGCGTGTCTTTCGTGGCGTTGTAGATATAAGAGCCTTTGGTAATCTTGCCCGAATAGACGCGCACATAGGTCAACTTGCCCACGAAGGGGTCATTTTGAATCTTAAACGCGAGCGCGCACACAGGTTCGTCGTCGGACGGGAGCCGTTCGAGTTCCTCGTGGGTGTCGGGATGGACGCCTTTCACGGCGCCGATATCGAGGGGCGAGGGTAGATAGTCCACGACAGCGTCCAGCAGCAGTTGCACGCCCTTGTTTTTGTAGGCGGAGCCGCACAACACAGGCACGAGTTTGAACTGCAGCGTGCCCTTGCGCAGGGCGCGCTTGAGTTCCTCGTTGCTAATCTCGCCGCCTTCCAGATACCGCTCCATCAATTCGTCGTCCATTTCCACGGCGGCTTCGATCATTTTTTCGCGCCACTCCTGCGCCTGCGCTAACAGCGAATCGGGAATGGCGCGATATTCGTACTGGTTGCCTTTCTCGTCGAGCCAGTAGACCGCCTGCATCGAGACGAGGTCGACGACGCCCTGGAAGTTCTCCTCTTGTCCGATGGGGATTTGTACGGGTACGGCGTTGGCGTTAAGGCGTTCGCGAATGCGCTCCACCACGCGGAAGAAGTCCGCCCCGACGCGATCCATCTTATTGATGAAGGCGATTCGGGGCACTTTGTAGCGGTTCGCTTGTCGCCACACGGTTTCGGATTGAGGCTGCACGCCGCCCACCGCACAGAAGATGGCGACAGCGCCGTCGAGTACGCGCATCGAGCGCTCGACTTCCACAGTGAAGTCCACATGCCCAGGGGTGTCGATGATATTAATGCGATGCTCTTTCCAGAAGCAGGTGGTGGCGGCGGAGGTGATGGTGATGCCGCGCTCCTGCTCTTGCTCCATCCAGTCCATCGTGGCGGATCCTTCGTGAACCTCGCCGAGGCGATGGATGCGCCCTGTGTAATACAGGATGCGCTCGGTCGTGGTCGTCTTCCCGGCGTCGATATGCGCCGCGATACCGATATTGCGCGTCTTCTCTAACGGGTGCTGTCGCGCCATGAGCTATTTACCTCCTTACCATCGATAGTGGGCGAACGCGCGGTTTGCTTCCGCCATGCGGTGGGTTTCCTCGCGTTTCTTATAGGCGTTGCCCGTTTTGTTGTAGGCGTCGATAATCTCTTGCGCCAGTCGCTCGTGGGCGGGTCGTCCCGATTTTTTGCGCTGCAGTGAGGTCACAATCCAGCGGATGGCGAGCGAGCGGCGGCGTTCGGCGCGCACTTCCATCGGCACCTGATAGGTCTGTCCGCCCACGCGACGCGGGCGCACTTCGACCTGCGGCGCGACATTCTCGATGGCTTGCTCGAACACCTCCATCGCCGGCTTGCCGGTTTTCTGCTCTACGAGTTGCATCGCGTCGTAGAAGATGCGCTCGGCGACGGCTTTCTTGCCGCCCTTCATCATGCGGTTGATGAAGCGGGCGACCAGCTCGCTATCGTAGACTGGATCAGGCAACACAACGCGCTTCGGAACGGGTCCCTTGCGTGGCATAGCGTTTCTTCCTCCTGATTATTTCTTCTTCGCCTCTTTGGGGCGTTTGGAGCCGTACTTCGAGCGTCCCTGCATGCGGCGATCCTGGTTGCGCGTGGTGGGCTGGGTCTCGATGCCGGCGCAGTCCAGGGTGCCGCGAATGATATGGTAGCGCACGCCGGGCAGGTCTTTCACACGCCCGCCGCGCACCAGCACGACCGAGTGTTCCTGCAGGTTGTGCCCGATGCCGGGGATGTACGCCGTGATTTCGATGCCGTTGGTCAAGCGCACGCGGGCGACTTTCCGCAGCGCGGAGTTCGGCTTCTTCGGCGTCATCGTGCGCACAATCGTGCAGACGCCCCGTCGCTGCGGGCAGCCCTGCAGCGCGGGCGACTTCGTCTTCCGTATCTTCGGCTTGCGCCCCTTGCGTACTAACTGATTAATCGTCGGCATACATGCGCCTCCACTGACTGGAGCGTAAAAGAAAGCCTCTCGCACGCGGGGTGGAGAGGCTCGGTGCGCCTTACAAGGCGCGTTTCAGCTTCGTTCACGACGCCGCTTATGGCGTCGTTTTCCGTACCTCAGCCCGCGTGCTAAGTCACGCTCTTGTATGGTTCGGTTCATAGTTAGGAATGAACCTCCAGCGTTGCCTTGAATGGCTACGCCCCAGCGGGCTATATTATAGCCGATTGTATTCAAAAAAGTCAAGGGGGTGCGCCGCCTACTCCCACTCGATGGTTGCGGGGGGCTTGGAACTCAGGTCGTACAGCACGCGGTTCACGCCGGGAACCTCGTTGCTGATGCGGTTCGCGATGCGCAGGAGCAAATCCCACGGCAGCTCGGCGGGTTCAGCGGTCATCGCGTCCTCGCTATGCACGACGCGCAGCACAATCGGGCGCGCGTAGGTGCGCTGGTCGCCCATCACGCCGACGCTGCGCACATCGGGCAATACCGCCAGCGCCTGCCACACGCGCTGCGCCCAGCCTGTGCGTGTGAGTTCCTCATTCAAGATGGCGTCCGCCGCACGCACGATTTCGAGCTTCTCCGCCGTCACCTCGCCCAACACGCGCACCGCCAAGCCCGGTCCGGGGAACGGCTGCCGCCATACGATTTCGGGGGGCAAGCCCAGCTCCAGCGCGACACGGCGCACTTCGTCCTTGAACAGGTAGCGCAGCGGCTCGATCAGCTCCATCGTCATCCATTCAGGCAGCCCGCCCACATTGTGGTGCGTCTTAATCGTCGCGGCGATGCCCGCCCCGCTCTCGATCACATCAGGATAGAGCGTGCCCTGCGCCAGGTAGCGACACTGCCCGATGGCGTCCGCATGCTCCTCGAACACGCGCACGAACTCCTCGCCGATAATTTTGCGCTTCTGTTCAGGGTCGGTGATGCCGCGCAGCCTGTCTAAAAATCGCTCGCGGGCGTCGACGAAAATCAGGCGCACGGGAAAATGCTGCGTGAACAGCGCGCGCACCTGCTCTGCCTCGCCCTGACGCATCAGCCCGTGATCCACAAAGATACAGGTGAGCTGCTCGCCAATCGCCTTCTGCACCAGCGCGGCGACTGTGCAGGAGTCGACGCCCCCGCTCACTGCGCACAGCACGCGCTCGCGCCCGACGCGCTCGCGAATGTCGGCGATACTTTCCTGAATGAAGTTGCGCATCGTCCAGTCGCCCCGACAACCGCACACTTTGTAGAGGAAGTTGCGCAGCAGGTGCATGCCGAACGGGGTATGCGCCACTTCGGGGTGGAATTGCACGCCATAGAGGTTGCGTTCCAGGTCGCCCATCGCCGCGACGGGCGTGTTCTCGGTCTCGGCAAGCACGACAAAGCCTGCAGGGGGCGTTTCAACGCTATCGCCGTGGCTCATCCAGCAGGTGAGGTGGAAGTCCAGCTCGTCAAACAGCGGCTCGGCGTGAACGACCGTGAGCAGTGTGCGTCCATACTCGCGCTGGGGCGCAGGCGCGACCGTCCCGCCCAGCAGGTGCGCCATCAGCTGGTGTCCGTAGCAGATGCCCAGCACGGGAACTCCCAGCGTAAACAGTTCAGGATCTACGCGCGGGGCGTCGGGTTCATACACGCTGGCGGGACCGCCCGACAGGATCACGCCCTTCGGGTTGCGCCGCCGAATCTCGGCAAGCGGCGTATCGTAGGGCAGAATCTCGCAGAACACATTGCACTCGCGCACGCGCCGCGCAATCAGCTGCGTGTATTGCCCGCCGAAGTCCAGAATGAGTACCTGCTCGTGTGCGCCGATTGGGGTTGTCATCGGGGTATAGGATACCTGTTTGCACGGCAGGAACTTCGCCCCCGCCATCGAAACAGGCGCGGGGCGAACATGCCCTTTCTGGAGGCTGAAATATGAGCAAGGTACGCTTAGGACTGATTGGCAGTGGCGGTATGGCGCGCCACCATATCAATGTGTTGCAGGGCGTGAGCGACGCGGAACTGGTCGCCATCACGGAGCCGAGCCAGGATCAGCGCAGCGCGACGCTGCAACGCTTCCCGCACTTGCAGAGCGCGCCCTTCTTTGACGACTATCGCGAAATGCTGGAAAAGGTAGAGCTGGACGGCGTGATTATCGTGACGCCCCATACGCTGCACTTCGAGCAGGCGATGGCGGCGCTGGATAAGGGCTTGCATGTAATGATCGAGAAGCCGATGGTCTGCACGGTGGAACATGCGCAGATTCTGGTCAAGCGCATCCGTGAGACAGGCAAGGTAGGGCTGATTGCCTATCAGCGGCACTATATCCCCGTGTACCGCTATGTGTACGAGGGCATCCGCCGCGGCGAGATTGGCGAACCCCACTTCGTGCAGGCACTCAACCTGCAGAACTGGATGCGCAGCACGGCGAACACCTGGCGTCAGGACCCCGCGCTGTCGGGCGGCGGGCAGATTAACGACACAGGGTCGCACCTGGTGGACTTCCTGATGTGGATTATCGACGCGCCCGCGACCAAAGTCAGCGCGTATATGCAATATTTTGACCGCAAGGTGGACATCAACTCCGCGCTGGCGTTTGAGTACGCCAACGGCACGATTGGCAACCTGTCGATTATCGGCAGCACGACGGTCGGCTGGCATGAGGAGATTACCGTGGTCGGCAGCGAGGCGACCTACCTGATTCGCCACGACCAGCTGGAAATCTGCGACGCGCACGGCAACCGCTATAAGCAGGAGCAGCTGCCGCCGGGTTCGCAACCCGTGATTAACTTTGTGAACGCGATTTTAGGGCGCGAGGAGGTGCAGTCGAAGCCTGAGAACGCGCTGCGCATCACAGCGTTCACGGAGGCGGCGTGGGAGTCGGCGCGTCAGGGCGGGGTTCCCGTGCCGATTGCGCAGCTGGAGGAGTAGCATGGGCGGCTTATATCTGCGGGCGAAACAGCCTTCCCCCCGTTAAGATAGGATCGCCCAGCAGGAGGGCAGCGGCGCGCCCCTCGATGCGCGCGAACGGCTCGAGGTAGAGCCTCGCCTCGAGCGGGGGGATGTCGCCGCGTTCGGCGCGGGATGCGAGCGATTGATTCACCTCCTCGATAAGGCGGTCATAGGCGATGTTGAGCGCCAGCGGCTCGTCCAGCACGAGCCAGCCGTCGTGGGGCAAGTAGTCCAGCAGGCAGGCGCGCTCGCTCAGCAGCCAAGGCAGGTAGAGTTCGAGGCGGTCGAACGGCGCGCCCTGTATCAGGGGGCGCAGGTCGTCCTCCAGCCGCTGGCGCAGCTCAGGTTGCAGCGCAGCGGGCTGTTTCGCGATGAGAGCCTCCCACTCGGCGCGGATTCGTTGCGCCGCTGTTTCGTTCCCCATAGGAACCTCGCGGGCGGGCGGAACCACGATGGACTTGATTTGGCGGATGGAGCGTTGCGAGGCGGGTTCGAACAGGCGCAGGCTGGCAATCTCGTCGCCCCAGAACTCGATGCGCACGGGTAAGTCTGCGCCCATCGGGAACACATCGACAATCCCCCCACGCCGCGCGAACTGCCCTGGCAGGCGCACTGGCTCCTGATATTCGTAGCCGTCTTCGGCGAGCCGTTTCAACAGGGCGTCAGGTTCGATCTGAGACACCCACTGGTGCGGGTCAGGCGGCTCGGCTTCGGGCAAGCGCAGGCGCACAAGCTCCGATTCGAACAGCGGCTCGGGCATCGTGCGTTGCAACGCTGCGGCGACGGAAGCAATCAGACAGACGGAGTCGCCCCGATGGAGCGCGCTCAGGGCGCGTAGCCGTTCGTGCAAAGTCTCCTGCTCCACGCCTGTCGGCTCCAGCAAGGGGGTGAGACTGCTCGGAACGCGCAGCACGCGATTTTCGGGCAAGCCCAGCCGCAGCAATATCGCCAGCCACTGCTCCGCCCGCTCCAGCGACGGCGTGAGAATCAGTACTGGGCGCGCCTGTTCAGCCAGCCACGGCGCAAGCAGCACAGGACGCGACTCCATGCACGCCTCGCGCCACACGGTGGGGGTTCCAGACGCGGGCACGGGCGTCGCACTGCGAAGTCGCTGTAGCCATTCAGGGAGCATGCAGGCGAATTGTACCTGCTGGCGCATGAATCCTTTCGCGGCATTTACGCCTCTAACCCTACAGGAACCGCGTAAAGCGGTTTCGTTATCCCAAAATGACAGGAGGTATGCAAACGATGGAAATCAAATACGATATTGAAGTGGATGCGCGCGGGCTGCAGTGCCCCATGCCGATTGTGAACGCGCGGAAGACTTTCCAGACGCTCCAATCGGGTCAGACGCTGCGTGTATTAGCGACCGATCCTGGCTCGGTGAATGACTTCAAGGGCTGGGCCAACATGGTCGCCGACGCGGAACTCGTGGCGCAGGAGACCACCGAAATGGACGGCAAGACGGTCTATATCCACTATGTACGCAAGAAGTAGGGAGGTGGAAGCGTGATATCGAATGGTCAGACGGCAGTCATCGAGCGCACGGCGCCCGACCTGAGCGCGTTGCAGGAGCAGATTCAGCAGCTGCAGGCGCAGGTGGACGCCCTGCGCGCCCAGTCGCCTGAGAACCGCCTGTCGATGGTGGTCTTTTCGGGCGATTTGGATCGCGTGCTGGCGGCGTTTGTGATTGCGTCGGGCGCGGCAGCCAGCGGGATGGAGGTCTCGATGTTCTTCACCTTCTGGGGGCT
>CAYYCA010000019.1:0-15954 GCA_964470265.1 uncultured Fimbriimonadales bacterium
CAGCCGCTCCGCTTCCGACAGGAACCGAAACGACCCCGTCACATCGCCCTGCCATACATCCTCAATCACCCAGTCGGGCACGGGCATGTAGACAATCGGTTCAGGAGCAGGCACACGCACGCTCAGCACAGCGGGACCGAGACTGGCGTCCTGATAGATGAATTCTAAAATCACCGCATTAGGTTGGAAGTTAGTTGCGCCCACTTGGGGGTAGGCGCGGCGCTGGCACTCTTTGAGTTGCGTAGGGTCGTATTCGCCGATGGGGGGCGCGCCGCCCGCCTTCAACGCCTCAAAGATGGTCTGAATCTGGTCGCGCACAAACTCGCGCAGGGTCATGGCATCCTCCGGTAGCGCAGGAACAGTTCGCTCTCGTGCAGGTAGGCGGAAACCAGCTCATAGCGAGGCACTTGTTCGCGGGGCAAGCCTGCGCCGTCGACCATCGTGGGCAGGTGCGCCCCGCCCTTCACGCGCGGCGCGAGCGTGAGAAAAATCTCGTCCACGATGCCCGCGTCGAAAAAGTAGAAGTTCAAGCTGCCGCCGCCTTCCACCAGCAGATAGCGCACTTCGTAGTGGGTGTGCAGAATGCGCACCACTTCGGGAATCTCCACGCGCGTCTCGCCCACCAGATGGACGGTCGCCACGCGCTCTAAGGCGAGCTTTCGGTCGGGTGGGATATGCGTCGGGGCGAACACAAGGGCGCGCCCGTCGGCGGACTTGCGGAAGAAATCGTGGTCGGTGGGCAGGTCGCCGCTGGTGGTCACTACCGCGCGGTACAGGTGGGGTGGGTAGTTCATATGCTTATCGGCGCGGAGCGTGCTGCTGCCAATCACCACTGCGTCGGCGAGCGCTTCCAAACGGTGCATCAGGAGCTGATCCATCGGGCTGCCCAGCCCCGCCGCGCTGCTGCCCACATCGCCCAGTATCAGCTTGCCGTCCAGCGTGGTCACGGTGTTGGTGAAAATATACGGGCGGTCGGGCGGCGGCTCCGGAAACGACGCCGTTTCCGCATACAGTTGCTCTGGCTCGCCTTGCCAGCCGGTGTGGTCGATGAGACGAATCATCGACGGGCATGATACCTCACGCAGCTTGGGAAAATGAACCGTCAGCGTGTGCCATGAGCGATTTCAGTAGGCTAACCAGTTCGCCGTCCAGCGCGGTTCCGCTGTCGCGTTCCATAATTTCAAACACCTGCTTCAGCGGCAGCGCGGGGCGGTAGGGGCGTTCCGCGCTGAGGGCGTCGAACACATCGGCGACGGCAAGGATACGCATCTCCGGCGTGAGTTGCTCCGCCGTACGCCCCTGCCAGTAGCCGCGCCCGTCCAGTCGTTCATGGTGCGCGCCTGCCACCTCCGCCAGCCATGCAAACGAGCGCACGCGACGCAAAATCTCATAGGTATAGCGCGGGTGCGCCCGAATCGCGACAAACTCCTCGTCGGTGAGCTTGCCTGGCTTTTCCAAGATTGCATTCGAGACGCCGAGCTTGCCGATATCGTGCAGCAGCCCCGCGCGGTAGATGAAGTTCACGCGCTCAGCGTCCCAGTCCAGCGCCTCGGCGAGCTGAACAGCATAACGCGCCACACGCCGCGAATGCTCGGCAGTGAAGCTGGATTTGGCGTCCACAATCATCGCGAACGCCTCGCACACACGGTCGATGTCGCTGGGCAACGCTTGGCGGGTAAAGTCGGGCATCGGCGGTTGCATATCGGGATTGTGCAACATCTCGGCATGCAACGCCCAGAACGCGCGGTCATTCTGAAAACTGCACGCGACGCGCACCAGCTCGGGGTCGAACCAGCGGCGGGTGCGCTTATGGAGCATCTCGTAGGCGGCGTCTGCGCCGAAGGTCGCGGCGAACACCTCCATCGTCTGGCACAGGCACAAAATCCGCGCCAACAGCGGAATCTGCTCGCCCTTGAGTTTATAGGGTGAGCCTTTGCCGTCCCAGTGTTCATCCAGATACTCGATGGCTTGAGCCACCTGTTCTGAGAAGCCGATGTAGCGGGCAATCATCGCGCCCTGCGTGCAACGCGCCAGCGTCACCTCATCCATCACGCCGACAGAGCCGCGCGTCTCGCGCAGCGCATGGACGATTTTCTGAAAAATGTTCGCGCCTGGCATCATATGCTCCAGTGCGAAACGCAACGACTCCAGCGGGTTCGACCAGTTCACCAGCTTCACATCGCGCTTGGTTAGCAAGTCATCTGCGGCGAACACTTTGTACACGCGCACGGCGTTGCTGGAACAGCCCGCGTCCTTAAGCAGGCTGGCTTTGTACAGGTCGCGCAGGTCGGTCTCACTTAGTCGAAGTTCCTGTCCAACTCGCAACGCGAGGTAGGCGGTGCGCACAGCGTGCCCCCGCGGTTGCCCCTCGGTAATATCCAGCGCGTGGCTCAGCGCGCTCAAAATTTCCGCAAAAGTAAGTGGTGGTTGCATCCTACTGGTATTTTGGGCAGATGGCGGGGTTATATGTACTGCTGTATCTGCAACGGGTGTTATACCAAGTGAGGTTTCAGAGGTTGTGAATCGTCGGCGGGGACGCCGACGCTACGGACGCGCTTCGCGTAGCGTCGGCGTCCCCGCCGACGATACACAACCTCTGAAACCTCACTTGGTAAATTTCTCAATTGTATAAGAGAAAAACTGACCAGAGAAATTCCTCACTTTGCTGGGAATGACAATAAGTTTTAGTTGACCAAGCTTTGTCATTCCGAGCCGAAGGCGAGGAATCTCATTCGGTACATTTTCACATCTGAGGCGATTGTAAGCTCCTACGAGTTTCACAGCAGCCGAATCACCTGCACCGTCGCATTTGGCTGTTCACGCAAGCGTGCAATATACGCCTGAAACTCGCCTTCATTCAGCGGCGGCGTGAGGGCGACCTGTTCGACGCCATTCTCTAGCGTTTCGGAAGGATGGAACTCTGCGCCGAGCAGCTGCAACGGCTCACGCAGGGCGCGCAGGGCGTTCTCGTCGGGCGCAACGATGCGCACGAAGTAGCGCATCGTGAGGGCTTCGATGGGGGCGGTCTCGCCGGGACGCAGCGAGGGATCCTCAATACGCAACGGCTTAGGGTGGCGGGCGACCTCGATCAGGTCGCCGACGACCGCACTCGCCGTCGCGCGCGCCCCCGCGCCGAAGCCGTGAAACGACATCTCCTGAAAGCCGTTGCCCTGCAGCCACACGCCGCTGAACGCCCCGCGCACCACATAGAGTGGGCAATCACGCGGAATCAGCGTCGGATGCACGCGGGCGCATAGCCTGCCGTCGGGCAACCGCTCGGAGACGCTCAGCAGTTTCAGCCCCATGTTCAGCCGTTTCGCCCAGAGCAGGTCGCGCCCGCTCAAGTGCGTTATCCCCTCGCGATAGACGCTCTCCAGCGGCACATACTGCAAAAACGCCAGCCGCGCCAGTACCGCGGTTTTGTATTGCGCGTCGTAGCCCTCCACATCGCTGCTGGGGTCGGCTTCAGCGTAGCCGAGTTCCTGCGCTTTGCGCAGCGCGGCGTCGTAGGCGGTCTCGGCGGGTTCGCCCGCGTCAACGGCGCGCTCCATCTCGCGCAGGATAAAGTTCGTCGTGCTGTTCACGATGCCCACCACGCGGCTGATGCGGTTGCCCGCAAGCGAGCCTTGCAGCGCGTTCAAAATCGGCAGGCTGCCCGCCACGCTCGCTTCGTACAGCAACCGCACGCCCCGCTGCTGCGCCAGGCGAATCAACTCGTCGCCTGAAACCGCCATCACGAGCTTGTTCGCAGTAATCACATGCTTACCCGCTTGCAGGGCGTCGCGTATCAGCGTGCGTGCAGGCTCCAGCCCGCCCATCAGCTCCAGCACGATATGCACTTTGGGGTCGCACACGGCGCGTTGCGGGTCGCCGGTCAGCAGCTTGGGGGGGATAGCGACAGTGCGGGGCTTACTCAGGTCGCGTACCAGCACATGGCGCACTTCGAACCGCTTGCCCGTTTGGGCTTCCAGCAGGTCGGCGTTCTCGCGCAGCAGGGTCAGCACGCCCCCGCCCACCGTACCTGCGCCAAGAATCGACAGTCGCAGAATCTTGCTCATTCTGGCGGCTCCAGCAGCATTAGCACTTCGCCCTGTTGCACCAGGGTCGCGTTCTGCGCCACGATGCGCCGCACCACGCCCGTCATCGGCGCGGGAATCTCATTAAAAACCTTCATCGCCTCCACCAGGCCGATGGTCTGCCCCTCGTACACCAAGTCGCCCTCCTCTACATACGGCGGCTCGCTGGGCGAGGGACCGCGATAGAACATGCCCGTCATCGGCGATTCGATGGGGATCCAGTTCGGGGTCTCGGCGGGGGCGGGTTCGATAGGCTGCGCCACGGCGACGGCGGGCGCAACGGGCTGCTCCGCACGCTCGATGTGAATGCGCGTCTCGCCCACTGCAATCTCCAGCTCCTGCAACTGATAGCGCGTCATCAATTGCAGGCAGCGCTCCACCGTTTCAATCGGCAACGGCACGGCGGGGATTATACCTGAACGCGCGACTGCCGATAATTGGGCGTATGGCGTATCCTGCGCATCAGCCAGAGCCGAACGAGAAGCCGCCGCTGTGGATTATTCAGGAGGCGTTCGAGGGCGACGAGCCTGCCGAACAGCCGCGCGATATCTATATTCTGCATCTGTTGCGCGCCCTGCCCCCTGCGCTGCTCGAATCGCTTTCGCCTGAACAGTATCAGTTGCTGAAGCAGTCGCTGTATCAGTATCATCGGCGGCATTTGCTGGATGTACGGGGAGTGATTCCGTTCTTGTGGACGCGCTACTATTTCGTGTTTCTGTTCGGCAGGGACACGCGCAGGCAGGACGAGGCGGTTGCGCTGGAGCGTCGGACGCCGTCGCGCTGGGCGCGCCTGCTGGGCTGGGTCGTGATGGCGGCGATTCTGGGGCTACTGGTGTTCGGCTTCTTGGGGGCCACGCGCTTACTGGGACGCTGAAGGAACCTGACAGCCGTAAAAGGGGGTCTTCGCACGCGGCGGCTTGCGCCCTGCCAGCACGGCTTCCAGCGCCTGTTTCGCGTAGGCGGTCTGCTCGTTGCTGCAGTAGCGTCCGATGTTGTACGCGCCTGCGTAGACGATGCGCCCTTGCGGATTCACAATCACCGCCGCAGGTCCCGCCCAGACACCGAACTGTCGCGCCAGTGCGCCGCCGCGGTCTACCAGCGCAGGAGTCTCTATGCCGCGCGAGCGCCATCGTTGCAGGGCGTCTGGCTCGGAAACTGAGGAATCGTTCAGAATAATCACAGTGATACACTGAACCCCCTGTGGCGTGAACTCATCTACAAGGGCGCGTACGTGTGGCTCCATAAAGCGCGAGCAAGCACAGTCGGGCGACCAGAAGTTGAGCAGTGTGAACTTGCCCTGCAAACGATGCTCGCCCTTGTCGGTAGAAAGGCGCGATATGGGAGCAGGCGGCTGCGTCTCTGGGTCTATTAGGGCTGCGCCCGCGGGACGCTTAGCAGGCGTGAGGAACCGTAGCTCCATCCGCCAGTAGGTGACGCCGATTAAGGCGAGCCAGATCGACAATATCACACCCGTAATCAGTTTCCGAAGCCCCATCATGCAACTCCACCTGGTGCGACGGCAGGAATGCCGTCGCACCAGTTTTTTTTTACGCTGCGCGGTGTACCTTGCTGGAATCGCCGAGTTCATCCTGCGTTCGGAACTCGGCGAGCCGTTCGAACACAGTGCGCGCGGTCTGGTCGGTCATTTCAATCTGAGCCAGCAGCGCGCGGATTGCCTCGAACTGCTGACGGATGGCATGCTGCACTTCCTGCGCAGATGCGGTGGTCTCTTCGCTGATTGCCGCGATGCCGTGAACGATTTCGTTGATGAGTTCTACCTGCTGGGAAGTGTCTGCAGACGATTGCCAGCCTGCCTGAATGGCCTGACGCAAGGCGTCTACCTGCTCAGCAATCTGACGCAGGAGTTGCTGGCTCTCGTGAGCGCGTTCGGCGTTGAGTTGCGCAGCGTCTTCGATGGCGCGGCACTGGTTGACTACCAGTTCCGTTGCCTCGCGAACGCCCCGCGCCGCCGATTCGAACGCCTGCAGCTGGCTCCGCAGCGCCTCGAACGCGCCTGCAACCTGCTGAAGCGTGTGGACGGTGATGTCGCGCAGTCCCTGACGCCGTTCATCACCGCGCATGCGCACGATAATCTCCTGAATGTCGCGCGTCATTTCGTGGATGACGGCGTCGATCTGCTTGGCGGCTTCGGCGGAGCGGTTGGCGAGGGCGCGTACCTCATCGGCGACGACGGCGAAGCCCTTGCCGTGTTCGCCCGCACGCGCCGCCTCAATCGCCGCATTGAGCGCAAGCAGGTTGGTCTGCCGAGCAATCTCAGTGATGGTAATCAGTATCTGCCGAATGTCTGCCGAGCGCGCGCCCAGCAGGTCTGCTTGCTCCGCGGCGCGATTGACCGCCTCTTCCAGCGATTGCTGCGCCGCGCCGACCTGTTGCAAAATGGCGTCCGCGCTCGCGTTCAGTTGCTGCACCGAGCGAATTGCCTGCTCGACGGCGTGAGCGGATTGCGACGCTGCACGGCTCGCGCTCTGCGCGGACTGCTGCTGTGTTTCGCTTGCGCGCACAATCGCGTCGGCGTTGCCAGCAATATGGTGAGCGAGGCGCGCGGTCTGCTCCACTTCTTGAAGCTGGCGCTCCGCTTGAGCGCGTGTCTCCTGCGCCAGTACGGCAATCTGCTGGATTTGCTGGGCGGACTGTTCAATCTGCATCGCCTGTGAGCGGGCGCCTTCGCTCACTTCCTCCATCGAGCGCAACACGGTGTCGCCCAGCTGATGGATACGCTGCGTTTCCTCACGCACATTCTGCGTCTGTGCGACAATCGCCTGCGCCGATTGCTTCGCCTCGGCGATGTTGCGATTCAGCCGCCTAAGCAGCTGGTTAATCACGCTTACTGTGCCCCACAACGGCGAGCGCGTGTCCCACTCGATAGTCACGGTCAAATCGTTGCCCGCGAAACGCTCGCTGCTCAGTTCCTGCCCTAAACGGCTCAGCTCTTCAGCTTGCTTCCACTCGGCTTCGCCCTGAATTGCTTGCCAGACGAGAATCGCCGACTCCAGCACCACAAACAGCGCGTGAATCAGGGTCAGCACGAAAAAGTTCAGGTTCGTCGTGTAGACATAGACAGGCAGTCCCAGCCACTGCAGCAAAGCGAAGGTCGCATGGTGTAGGGCGATGACCCCCGCCGCCGTCACAATCACGCGCCAGTCGCGGTAGACGCCCAGTATCGCCAGCGACGCAAACACATGGAAATGGAGTTCCGTCACTCCGCGACACTGGTGGATGAACAGTCCTGAATAGACCATAAACGCCGCGCCGATAACCAGCCGCGTCAGCAGGCTGCCGGGCTGCACCCTCGCCAGATATGCGACCACCGCGGAAGTCGTAAACCCGACGAGGAACGCCTCCTCAAAGGTACGGTACCAGAACGCCAGCAGCAGCGATGCGCCAAAATGCGCCCAGAGCATCCAGCTGAACCGCCTATCCCACTGAGCGCGAATCTGGTAAATCGAGAAGTCCCATTTTTGTTGCACCTTAATATCCGGCGTCATTTTTACCTCCGCAGTCAGGAATTCTGGGCACTCGCGAGGGATTTTTTTAGGGGGGTCTCGCCCAGCTTGGCGACTGCTTCCGAGCGGGGATCAGGCAGGATTCAGCGAATGCTGCGCATATTTTTAAGTCGCTATGCGACGCGCAGTGGTTGTGGGGTGGCTTCTCGCGGGCTTAGTCGGCGCATGGTACTTCTGGCAGGCGTACCCGCGGGTGTTCCCTGAGGCGAGCATCGATTTGCGTATCACGCCGCACGAGGCGCAGCAGCGAGCGTTGCAGCGCCTGCGCGCCCTGCTGCCCGACTTAGACCTGACGGGATGGCGCGGCGCAGTCGCGTTCAACTGGGACGACGACGCCAAACGGTATCTGGAGAAGACGCTCGGACTGGAGCGGGCGAACGCCGTGATGCGCCACGAGGTCAGCGTCTGGTACTTCTACTGTCGCTGGGCGCGCGAGGGGGAACGCGTCATCTACTGGGCGCAGGTTGCGCCATCGGGCGAGGTCGTTGCAGCGGGCTATACCCTGCCCGAAGAGGCGCAGGGGGCTTCGCTGCCTTCCGAAAAGGCGCGCGCGATTGCTGAGACCTTTCTGCAAAAGACGCTTGCCGTGAACCTCCGCGAGTGGCGACTCGTGAACGCCTACCAGCGGCAGCGCCCGAACCGACGCGACTACGCTTTCATCTACGAACATCGAACGCGCAAATACCCTGCCGACTCGCCCACGCCTGCGACTGTGCGCCTGCGCGTCGATGTCGCGGGCGACCGCGTGCTTTACTACTCCCTGAACTGGCTCCACACGCCCGAAAAGTGGGCGTTCGAGCAGCGTCAGCGGGAAAGCCAGCGCACCGCGCTCAGCACGGGGTTCGGCGTCGCGTATATGGGGTTACAAATTGCGGCAATCGGTGTGGCGGTCTGGGTATTGATACGGCGTCAGCCGCTGGGGTGGCGGTTCGCCCTGCGACTGGCGATGGCGCTGGCAGCCGTGTCGCTACTCGGGGCGCTGAACTTTGCGCCTCTGTGGTGGCTGGACTACGATCCCGCGCGCCCCGAGCCGACTTTTCTGGGCGGGCGGCTGCTAACTCTGCTGCTGGGAACGCTCTTTGGCACAGGGCTGCTGTGGTTCATCTTCGCGCTCACGGCGGATTGGTTGGGACGCGAACGTCCGCTGGGGGAGATGCCTCTGGCGAAGCTTGTCACAACGCGCTTCTGGACGACAGACGCCGCCGCGCGCGCCCTGCTGGTTGGCGTCGGCTTTGCGGGTCTCCACCTGGCGTACCTGTGCGCAGTGTATCAGCTCAGCTTTCGGCTGGGCGCGTGGACGCCGTTGAATGTGCCCTACACGAACGGTGTGGCGACGCCGTTGCCCTTTGTGGAGCCGCTGCTGGTCGGACTGCTGCCCGCCGTGCAGGAGGAGCTGATGTTTCGCGGGATTGCGCTGTGGCTGCTCTGGCGCATCCTGAAACGGTTCTGGCTGGCGGCGTTCCTGAGCAGCCTGGTGTGGGCGTTTCTGCATGTGGGCTATCCGACAGAGCCAGCCTATCTGCGCGGGCTGGAGCTGTTGCCTGTGGGACTGGGTTTCTGCTGGCTGGCGGCGCGCTACGGTCTGCTCGCCCCGATGGCGGCGCACTATACCTATAACGCGCTGCTCACGGCGACGACCTATCTGAACATGGACGCGCCTTACCTGCGCGTCTCTGCGCTCATCACGGCGCTCGGCGCGCTGCTGTTTTTGACGCCCGCGCTCTGGACTGTTTTACGGCAGAGACGACTGCGCTCGCTGGAGGCGGTGGACGCGCCCGCGATGGACATTCCGCCGCTCCCCGCGCCCGCCGAGCCGCACGTTGCGCCCTACCGCCCCCTCAGGGGTCTGCACTGGGCGTTGCTGGCGGTATCCTTACTGGGAATCTGGGGGTGGAACGCCTACTATACTGGTTCCGAAGCGCGGGAACGCCGTCAATCGCTGCAAACCAACCGCACTGAGGCGATCCAGATTGCCCGCGACTACCTGCAACGGCTCGGCGCGCCGATTGCGGGCTACCGCACGCTGGCATTCATAAGAGAAGACGAGGGCGACCCCGACGCAGAAGCCTACGCCGAGTCCATCGGGCAAAAGGAAGCCTATGAGCAAATCGCCGAAGCGCTGCCCCACGGGGACTACTGGCAGGTCTGGTTCTTCCGCCCGCAGGAGCGCACGCAGTGGTTCGTCTATGTAGATGTGGACGGCGCGGTACGCGATCACGCGCGTGTGCTGCCCGAAGAGGCGGTAGGCGACCTGCCCGAGGAGCGGGGCAAAGCGCGTCTGATGCTTAGCGAGGCGCAGGCGCGCCAGCGCGCCGAACGCTACCTGACTCAGACGCAGGGCTATAACCTCGCCGAGTGGCGGCTTATCGAGACCGACCGCACGGAGCATCCGAATCGGTACGATTACGCCTTCACTTACGAACATCGGACGCACCGCGTGGGCGAGGCGAAGCGTCGGCTCTCCGTGCAGGTGCAGGGCGCGCTGGCGCAGAATGTGTACGAGTGGTGGGAGTTGCCTGAGCAGTGGTTTTTCGAGCGGCGGCGGTTTCAGGCGTGGGGCGTGTTCGCGCTCGGCTGGGTCGCGCTGCTGGCGCTGGGCGGGCTGGGGTATCTGCTGTTCTGGGAGTGGCGCGAGGGCAACGCAGCGTCGGTCTCAACGGCACTGGCATGGCGGGCGTTGCTGGCAGGCGCGGTTTGCATCACTGCACTGTCGCTCAGTCAAGGCGAGCGACTGCTCTGGAGCGGCTACGACCCCGCCAATCCGCCCCAGCTGCAGCAGACGCTGGCGCTGGTCGGCGCGGCGACGGCGATTTTGATTGGCGGCGCACTCGTCGCGCTACTGTATATGGGGCTGGAGCCGAACTACTGGCGCACACGGCTGGGACATCTGATTCCACTGAGCGTGTGGCTCACGCCGTCGCGCTGGCGCGAAGCGCCGCCCGACTCGCCTCTGGCGCATCCTGTGTCCGCACGCGAGGGATGGCGCGTGGCGACGCTGCTGACCCTCGCGCTGGGACTGCTGGAGTTCTGGTACAGCGACCGCCTGCCGTTCGTGGGAAGTTCCTTGCCCTGGCTGCAGTCGCTGAGCATCGCAGGATTGGCGACGCTGATTATCGGTGCGCTGGCGCTCGCAGCGGTAGGAACCTACCGACGCTATATCCGTTCGCTGTGGCGGCTGGGACTGCTCGCGTTGCTGTTCGCGCCTGCCGCTGCCATTGGCGCGGAGTCGTGGCTGAACCTGCGCGAGAACCTGCAGACTTACGCGCTGGTCTGGCTGATTGGCGTTCCAATCTGCTTTGGGCTGGGACGCCTGTTGCAAGGCAACCTGCTGATGTGGGGCTGGACGCTGTTCGGAAGTTTGCTTCTGGGGGACGCCGCGCTCTACTGGAGTGTGCCCGACGCCGCCCTACGCGCCAACGGCGCGATTCTTCTCGGCGTCTATATCGCGCTCAGCTTTATGGTGCTGCTTATCGCCAACCGCATGCGGGCGCGCGAGGCGGTCGTCGCTGCTCCTGAGCCTGCCCCAGCCGAGAGCTACGCCGTCGTGCAAATGGAAGAACCGCACGCCGAAACGGAGCGCAGTTAATCACGCCCCCAACGGGTACACTTAACTCGGAGGCGAACGGGGCGTGTACTTCGTTTCAAAACTGTTCGGAAGGTTTGGGCGCGATTTGGGAATCGATCTCGGCACGGCGACGACTCTCGTCCATGTGCGCGGCAAGGGGATTATGCTGCGCGAGCCGTCGGTGATTGCGATTGACCAGGATACACGCAAGGTGCTGGCGGTGGGGGAGGAGGCGAAGCGGATGCTGGGGCGCACGCCCGCCAACATCATCGCCGTGCGCCCGCTCAAGGACGGCGTGATTGCCGACTTCGAGCAGACCGAGAAGATGTTGCAATACTACGCCAGCAAGGTCTCGCGCCATCGCTGGATCCCGCCGCGCATGGTGGTGGGCATTCCGAGTGGAGTGACGGAGGTCGAGCGGCGCGCCGTGCTGCAGGCGGCGATGCGCGCGGGCGCACGCGAAGCCTATGTGATCGAAGAGCCGATGGCGGCGGCGATTGGCGTCGGACTGCCCGTCGTGGAGCCAACGGGGTCGATGGTCGTGGACATCGGCGGCGGCACGACGGAAGTGGCGGTCATTTCGCTGGCAGGCATCGTCGCCAGCCGTTCGATTCGCATCGCGGGCGACGAGATCGACGAAGCCATCGCCAACTATGTGCGCCGCACCTACAACCTGTTCATCGGCGAGCGCACCGCCGAACAGGTGAAAATCGAAATCGGCTCGGCGTTCCCACTGGAAGAGGAGCTGGAACTGGAGGTCAAGGGGCGCGACCTGATTAGCGGGCTGCCCCGCAGCGTGCGCATTACCTCCGAGGAGATTCGTCAGGCGATCTCGGAGCCGGTGAACGCGATTGTGGAAGCCGTGAAGCAGACGCTGGAGATTACGCCGCCCGAACTCGCGGCGGATATTATGAACTACGGCATCGTGCTGTGCGGCGGCGGCGGGTTGCTGCGCGGGCTGGATAAACTGCTCCAGCACGAGACGCAGATGCCCGTCTATGTCGCCAGCGACCCGACCTCGGCGGTGGTGCTGGGCACAGGCAAGGTGCTGGAAGAGCTGGACAGCAACCCGATGTTGCGCAAGGTGCTGCAGACGGCGCAATCGCCGCGCAAGAGGTGACGCCCATGAAACGCCGTCGCTGGACATGGCTGATTCTGGCGGCGCTGGGGCTGGCGCTCGGCGTTTATCACAATCAGCGCGTGCATCACGGCGAGGCGAACCCGATTACCGTTTTGATTCGGGGCATGATTCTCTCCCTGCAACGCGGCGCATATTCGGCGACAGCGACGACCGAGCAGTTTTTCGCGACGCTCACGCACGCACGCGAGGCGCTGCGCGAGTACGATCAGTTAGCCATCGAGAACGCCCGCCTCAAGCAGGAGTTGGAGCAGCTGCGCGCCGTCGCCGCTGAGAACGAGTCGCTGCGCCAGCTGCTGAACCTGCGCCCGCGCCTGCCCAGCGAGTGGTTGGGCTGTCGAGTGGTGGCGAGCTATCCGCAGCCAGGTCAGCAAACGCTGATTATCGATCGCGGCTCGCGCGACGGGGTGCTGGCGGGCGCGCCCGTGATTGGGAGCGAGGGGCTGATTGGCGTGGTGGAGCGCGCAGATGCGAGGGCGTCAGTCGTGCGCATGCTCGTCGCGCCGCGTATGGCGGTCAGCGCGAAGGTACTGAACGCGCAGAAGCCCAGCACAGGCGTCTGCGAAGGGCGCGGTGAGAGCATGCTCCTGCTGAACTTCATCCCGCCTGAAGCGCCGCTCCAGGCGGGCGACCCAGTCGTGACGGCGGGGCTGGGCGGCAAATACCCGCCCGACCTGCCGATTGGCGTCGTGGAGCGTGTATGGCTCGATCGGCAATACTCCGTGAAAAAGGCATGGGTGCGCCCCGCCGTCGACTTCGAACGGCTCAGCGTCGCGTTGGTGAAGCGGGGGAGATGACCAGCATGACTCAGGAAACCCGACTGCCCGAATTCCTGCGCCCGCTGTTCTGGGACGCCAACTTTTCTGAGCTTTCGCCTGAGAACCATCAGAGCTATATCTGCCTGCGTATTATCGAGCATGGCGACCTGAACGCCCTGCGCTGGATGCTTCGCTACTATGGCAAAGCGCGTCTGCGCCGCTGGCTGCTTGCGCGTCAGGGGCGCGGACTCAGCCCCCGCGCGCTCCGATTCTGGCAGATGATGCTCGGCATACCGAAGCGTACCGTCGACCAATGGCTCCAGTCGCGCCCTGAACCACAATGGCCTCCGACACAGCGTTTCACATCGAAGTGATGTCCGCGCCGATGCGTCGCGCGTTTGCCCTGATTGCGCCTCGGTTGAGCGAGCAGGGCTTCTACCTTGCTGGAGGCACAGCCGTCGCGCTCTACTACGGACACAGACGCTCCGTAGACCTCAATTGGTTTCGCTCCGAGCCGTTCGAGCCGCTTGGACTGGCGCAACAGTTGCGCGACTCGGGCGCGGACATCCAGATGGTCAGCATCGCGGAGAATACCCTGATCGCCCGACTCGGACGCACGAAAATCAGCTGCTTCGCCTATCCCTACCCTCTGATTGCGCCCGTGCGTTTCTGGCGGGAGTATGGGGCGTTCATCGCGTCTCCTGAAGATTTAGTCTGCATGAAACTCGCCGCGATTCAGCAGCGCGGCGCGAAACGCGATTTTATTGACCTGTATATGCTCGCTCAGGAGATTCCCCTGCAGACGGCTATCCAGTTTTACGCTCAGAAGTACGGCGCGATTGAGAGCGCGTCGCTCGTGTACGCGCTGACCTATTTTGAAGAGGCAGATGGGGAGCCGACGCCCCCGATGCGGATACGCCTCAACTGGCGCAGGGTGAAGACCTTCATGCGTGAGCAGGCGCGAGGGCTTTGTTCGTAGGTATACTCCCTACGGAGGGCGATTACAATCGGCAAGCTGCGTTATGACTATGACCGTGTGCAGCCGCACTGGCTAACGCGCCTGTTGCTTTCGGGCGGCTGGGCGCGCACGCTGCGCTGGCTACTTTTAGTTATCGCAGCGGCGGTTGCGCAGGGTGTATGGGCGAACAGCCTGCGCGTCGGTCCCGCAACGCCTGATTTTCCCCTGATTGTGCTTGCCTGTCTCGCCATGCTGACGAACCCGAACACGGCGGCGTGGGCGGGCTTCCTCACAGGACTGCTGCACGCCAGTATGCTGGAGCAGACTGTCGGCAGCTTGCTCATCAGCCGCACGCTCGCCGCCACCGTCGTCGCCTACCTGCCGATGCTTCTCTCCAAACGCCACTGGCTGAGCGTCGTTCCCGCCGTGATTTTACTGACCCTGCTCGCGCAGGGACTGCTCTACCTTGCTGCGCCGACGGTCTCCGGCGGCGCGTTCTGGCAGGCGACTCTGTGGGGGATGGTGTATAATATAGGGTTGGCGATACCCGCCTACTGGCTCGTTCGGCGAATTGTACCGCCTGAACTGGACGATGAACCGGTTTTATGGAACAACTAACGACGATGTATGGTACTAAGATTCAGGAGGCATCACTGCAATGGCGCAGACCATAATCGAGCGAGAACGCCATACCGAAGAGAGCAGCGCATATGCGATTGCGATTCGCCAGCTGGAAACAGCGGCGCATTATTTGAATCTGGATCGGAGCCTGCTGGAGGTGCTGAAACACCCTCGGCGCGAGCTGATTGTGAACTTCCCTGTGAAGATGGACGACGGCTCCATCCGTGTTTTTACGGGCTATCGCGTGCATCACAACCCCGCGCGCGGTCCCGCCAAGGGCGGCATCCGTTATCACCCTGAGGTCACCTTAGACGAGACCCGCGCGCTGGCGATGTGGATGACCTGGAAATGTGCAGTCGTCAACATCCCCTACAGCGGCGCGAAGGGCGGCGTGGTGTGCGACCCGAAACGCCTCTCGATTCACGAACTGGAGAACCTCACCCGACGCTATATCACTGAAATTTCGATGATGATTGGTCCCGAATCGGATATTCCCGCGCCCGATGTCGGCACGAACCCCCAGGTGATGGCGTGGATTATGGACACCTACTCTATGCACAAGGGCTACACCGTGCCGGCGGTGGTGACGGGCAAACCGATTGCGATTGGCGGCTCGGAAGGACGACTGGAGGCGACGGGGCGCGGCGTGATGGTAATGGCGCACGAGGCGCTGAAGCATCTCGGCAGCCAGCTCGAGGGCGCAACCGTCGCGATTCAGGGCTTCGGCAATGTCGGCTCGGCGACGGCGAAACTGATGCATCAGGCAGGCGCAAAGGTGGTCGCCATCTCCGATGTGCGCGGCGGCATCTACAACCCGAACGGACTGAACATCCCTGCCCTGCTGCACTGCGCAGGGCGCGACGGCTGCATTCAGGCGTACCGCGACGCCGAGCTAATCACGAACGAGGAACTGCTCGAACTCCCGTGTGATGTGCTGGTTCCCGCCGCGTTGCACGGCGTGATTACGGGGCACAACGCTGAGCGCGTCAAAGCCCGCGTGATTGTGGAGGCGGCGAACGGTCCCGTGACCCCCGACGCCGATGAGATTCTCGACGACAAAGGCGTGCTCGTCGTGCCCGACATCCTCGCGAACGCGGGCGGCGTGATTGTCTCCTACTTCGAGTGGGTGCAGGACTTGCAAGCCTTCTTCTGGGAAGAGGAAGAGGTGAACCGCAAGCTGGAGAAGGCGATGCGCCGCAGCTACGAGCATGTCGCGCAGACCGCCGAGCAGAACAAGGTGAACCTGCGCATGGGCGCGTACATCATCGGCGTCAAGCGCGTGGCGGAAGCGACCACCATTCGCGGGATTTATCC
>CAYYCA010000020.1:0-15034 GCA_964470265.1 uncultured Fimbriimonadales bacterium
CATTCCGAGCCAAAGGCGAGGAAGCTCGGCAGAGAGAGCAACTTGGGTTTAAATAGAGCGCCATCGAGCTACCCCCAGAGGTCGTCGCTCAGGGTTCCTTCATAGAGCGCCTTGCCGACAATCACGCCTTCCAGCGTGGTGGATTGCGCCAGCGCGTTCAGGGCGCGAATGTCCGCCTCGTCGCGCACGCCGCCCGACGCAATCACGGGAACCGAGACCGCCTTGAGCAGTTCCACGAGGGGTTCGAACGCCACGCCCTGCAGCGTGCCGTCCAGTTCAATCTGGGTAAAGATGATGCGAGGCGCGCCGCGCGCCGCCATCTGACGCGCGAACTCCAGATAGGGCGTTTCCGACACGCTCTGCCAGCCGTGGGTTGCCGCCGCGCCCGATTTGACATCCAGCGCGAGAGCAACGCGCTCGCCATAGGTCTGAAACATCCGCGCGGCGAAGTCGGGATTCTCTACGGCGACCGTACCAAGAATGACGCGCTCCACGCCGAGGCTCAGCAGTTGTTGGATATGCGCCTCGCTGCGTACCCCGCCGCCGACCTGCACGGGGATATCGACGGCGCGTGCGATGCGCCCAATCAACTCCGCTTGCAGGGGTTCGCCCGCCCGCGCGCCGTCTAAGTCCACGAGATGCAGGCGGGGCGCGCCGCGTTGCGTCCAGTGCTGCGCCACGGCGATGGGGTCGTCGTGATAGCGGGTCTCGCGTTCATAATCGCCTTGCAGCAGGCGCACGGCGTAGCCCCCGCGCAGGTCGATTGCAGGAATGACCTCCAGCCGCTTCATCAATCGCCAATTGTACCGAAGTTGAACAGCACAATCAGCAGGTCGGCGTCGTCCACTGCGCCGTCGCCGTTGAGGTCGGCTTGCGGGTTGGTTGAACCGAAGTTGAACAGCACAATCAGCAGGTCAGCGTCGTCGATCTGGTTGTCGCGGTTCGCGTCGCCGTTGATGAGCGTCCAGTTCGCGTTCACAACGCCGCTACTGCCGACGGTAAGCGTTTGTCGCTGCGCGAGCCAGCCTGGTACATAGACGCGCGCCTGCACCGTGCCTGATAGTCCTGTTTGCAGGCTGTACGCGCCGTTCGCACCGAGCGTGACGACCGCTGAGTCGTTCTGTGAACCGCTGACGAGGGTAAATTGCGCCGTCTTACCAGCAGGGCTGGGGATATAATCTTGTAGGATAACTTGTCCGCTCAGCGTTGGGGGCGGGTTGATGCGCCAGATACCTGCGCCGGGCACATTCTGTGCGCCCTGATTCACGGTGGCAATTGCGTAGACTGCGCCGTCAGGCGAGGCGACGAGCAGTTCGGGGGTCTCATCGGCGGGGCTAAGCGGGGGTAGATAGCCCTGCGCCATGAGTGTTCCGTCGGGGCGCAGCCACTGCAGCGCGGGCTTCCAGCGGTCAGGGTTGGGGAACAGCTCGCCTATCAGTTGCACCAACGCGCCCGACGCGGTACCGACGCCCGCCACAGGGCGATAGACGCCTTCGAGAACCTGCGCGCCAATCGTTGCGCCGCTGGGCAGTCCCATCACGCTCGCCATGCCGCGCGTTGTGGCGGTCTCCCAGCCCCCGCTGGCGAGCCAGACAGTTCCACTCACTGCGAGCGCGTCGGGAATCGCGTCGCCCGCCGCCGCGCTCAAGTTCCACTGTCCCAGCGTGTTGCCGTTAGCCACATCCACACGGCACATCCGCAGGCGCATCTGCTGCGACGCTGTGTCCCAGTAGTCGCCCAGCAAGTAGAGGCTGCCGTCGCTCGCCTGCGCGAACTTTTCGGTACGCAGGGGCAAGATGCGCTCGTAGACCGTGCCCCCTGTGCTATTGATTGCCCGCAAATAAGTGCGTGTGTATCCCTGAAGAATCTCACCAATTTCGCCGTCTATAAAAATGATTAGCGTCGTGCTGGCGTTGAGGCGCAGCATCCCAACAGGCGTGCGGTTCGCCAGAAAGGTGTTCGGTTGCCAGTAGAGGTTGGTGGTGAGTCGTGTCCCGTTCGCGTCAAAGATTAGCCGCGCAAAGCCAATGCCTCCACCGCCAAAAGCATGCAACACTTCCACGCCGCCCTCGGGGCGCGCTATTAGTTGCCGGATTACATCATAGGAGGTCTCGTCCACTGTTGCTGACCAGAGCAGGTCGCCGTTTGCCGACCAGCGTTGTACAAACGCGACGGAGTTGCCGTTAGCGCGTGTGATGGCTAAGTAAAACGAGTCGTCAGGGGCAACGGCGATGGCTTCGGCGTATTCCGCTTCGGTCAATTCGCCGAAAGTGCGCGTCCAAAGTAAATCCCCGTTCGGCGCGTACTTCACAATCGCAACGCTGTTGAACGCCTGCGTCTCGTGGATGTACCGTCCCGCCACGATGAGGTTGCCCTGCGAATCGGCGGCGGCGACCTGCGGGAAGAAGCCCCGTGAGTTCGGCTGAAGGTACAGACGGCTCCACGCCACGCTTTGCGCACAGGCGCAGGCGACTGCGAGAACGAGTCCCCAAACTACCAGCAACAAGCGCATCGAGTCTATTATAGCACAGGTTGGCGAGATACCCTGCACTACAACATAATCACGAACCGCTCCGCCTCGCGCGTGTAGGTGTTGAACGGGTCGCGCATGTCTACCTGACGATTGCGATCCACATACACGATGTCCCAGTCGATGTAGTAGCGATTGTAGCGTCGCTCGGCGAGTTTTTTGATGACATAGCCCCGTGCGTGGGCGCGGGTATCAGCGGGCGGCGTGGTGACGCCTGCATCGATCTGCACATCGTCCACTATGCGCACGACCTCGCCCATCTGTTGCAGGGCGTAGTACAGCCCCTGTTCAGGGTTGATGTTATGATACTCCATGTCTATCGAGTGCAGCGCGTCGTCGCCCCACTGCGCGCCTGTATCTTCCATATACTGGCGCAGGATTTTGAGCTTAATCAGCCAGTCGATGCGGTCTTCCAGTTTTTCGGGGTCGGTCTCTAAGGTGTCCAACACATACTCCCACTCTTGCAGCACCCAGTCGGTTTCGGGGTCGCGCCCCGCGAAGCGTTTTTGCGCGAGCTGCAGGTAGGCGCGTTGCAGGTCGATAGCGGAAATGGTGCTGCCGTCCAGCATGGTCACTATCCACTTGCGGGTGGGGTCGCGCGAGATGCTTTTGAGGGTGTGCAGGGCGTCTTGCAGGCGCAGCCAGTTCGGAATGGCGCGGGCTTCGGCGAGGTCTAACACGAGGCAGGTCGTGCCAATCTTGAGCGCGGCGGCGTACTCGCTCATATTGCCCTCGCCGAACAGCAGGTGCAGCCGCTGATAGTTCTGATAGCCGTACACGCTGTCCCACTTGGGGTTGATAATCGCGCGGTTGAAGCGCACGCGCGAAGCGTTCTCGCGCACGATGTGGTCGGCGCGCTGCGAGAGCTGGTACTGCACGGTCGGGTCGGGTTCCACATTATAGACATTGGAGACCCAGATGAAGTCGATGGGGTGGTCGGCGACTTCGGAGAGTGAGGGTCGGAAGCCTGCATGTTCGAGTCGGTGCCCGCCGACGCGCCCTGCGCCTGCAAAAATCTGCCGCGTGGTCAGGAACGGCAATACCAGCTTATGCCAGTCGCTGGGCAGGCGGTCGTCCGTGCGCACCAGATAGTTCTCGTGGCAGCCGAAAGTGTGCCCTGCGAAGTGGTCGACATTGTTATTGTGGAAGCTGACGCGCTCGTCCCAGTTCATCTGTTTGAGCGTGTTGTAGATGATGCGCTGTCCTGCTTTTTCGTGGGCGACGATATCGAACAGGCTGGCGCATTCGGGCGTAGCGTACTCCAGATGGCTGCCGACGGCGTCGATATAGAGGCGTCCGCCGTTAATCAAAAACCCGCCGCTTCGAGCAGGCTCGAACGCCTCGTCGCGGGCGGTCAGGTCAATCAGTCCCAGGCGGGCTTTGTGGAACACATAGTTCTTGACGGCTTCCACGACAGTCTCGGCAGTGCCTACGCGCTCGTCCCGCACGAAGCATCCGAACTCGGTTTCGATGCCAAACACGCGACGCCCTATCATTTCAGGCTCCCCCTACGGCTCATATGTCTTATTATACACCATGTTGCAGGGGTAGAGTTCCTGCTGCGGGCGGCGCGGTTCAGCAGTGCCAGTCGATGTCGGTGGTCTCTTTGGCGTGTTCCTCGATGAACTTACGCCGCGGCTCCACCTTGTCGCCCATCAGGATACTGAAGATGCGCTCCGCCTCCATCGCGTCCTCGAGTTGCACTTGCACAATCACGCGCTTTTCGGGGTCCATCGTCGTATCGGCGAGGTCTTCGGCGTTCATCTCGCCCAGCCCCTTGAAGCGCGTGACCTGCACATTCTTCTTCTTGACTTTCTTGAGGATTTCCTCCAGTTCCTGCTCGTCTTTGGCGTAGTATTGCTCGTCCTTGCCCGCGCGCACGCGGAACAGGGGCGGCTGCGCGATGTAGACATGCCCGTTCTCGATGAGCGGGCGCATGTAGCGGAAGAAGAAGGTCAAGAGCAGGGTGCGGATGTGCTCGCCGTCGACATCGGCATCTGTCATAAGCACTATACGATGATAACGCAATTTAGAAATGTCAAACCGACTATCCGACTCCCCGCCGCTGAGGTTGCCATTGGCGTCGAGGCTGATCCCCGTGCCAAGCGCGGTAATCAGGGCGCGGATTTCCTCGTTTTCGAGGGCTTTATCGAGGCGGGCTTTCTCCACATTCAGAATCTTGCCGCGCAGGGGCAGCACCGCCTGGAATCGGCGGTCGCGTCCCATCTTTGCCGAGCCGCCTGCCGAGTCGCCCTCCACGAGGAACAGTTCGCATTTGCTGGGATCGCGCTCGGTACAGTCGGCGAGTTTGCCGGGCAGGGAGCCGCTGTCGAGCGCGCTCTGGCGTTTGACGAGTTCGGCGGCGCGGCGAGCGGCTTCACGGGCGCGCTGCGCCGTGAGCGCCTTCTCCACAATCTTGCGCGCCACCGACGGGTTGCGCTCTAAATACTCGCTGAACGCCTCGCCCACGATGGAGTTCACCAACCCCTGCACCTCGAGGTTGCCCAGCTTGGTCTTCGTTTGCCCTTCAAACTGCGGGTGCAGTAGCTTGACGGCAATCACGGCGGTCAAGCCCTCCAGCACATCGTCGCCTGTGAAGTTCGGGTCTTTGTCTTTCAGTAGCCCCGCCTTGCGAGCGTACTGATTAATCACGCGGGTCAGCGCGGTCTTGAAGCCCGACAGGTGCGTGCCGCCCTCCACCGTGTGGATGTTGTTCGCGTAGGAGAGCAGCGTCTCCTGATAGCCCGTGTGATACTGCAGGGCGACTTCCACTTCCGTCTCTTCGCGGGCGTTGCGGAAGTAGACCACCTTGTGGATGGGGTCTTTGGTTTCGTTCAGTTCCTCCACGAGCTGCGCGATACCCTTGCTGAACTTGAAGGTCTGCTTCGGTTTATCGTTTAGCTCGTCGGTGAAGGTGAACACCACATTCGGGTTCAGGTACGCCAGTTCGCGCAGGCGTTTGAGGAAGAAGTTGGGGTCATAGCGATAGTCGCCGAAGATTTCGCGGTCGGCGAGGAATCGGACGGTTGTGCCGCGTTTGTTGGTGGGTTTGAGTTTCTTGAGGGGCGCGACGGGGACGCCGCGCTCGTACTTCTGATAATGCAGGTAGCCGTCGCGCGCGACGGTGACTTCCAGCCATTCCGACAGCGCGTTCACGACCGACACGCCCACGCCGTGCAGACCGCCCGACACGCGATAGCCGCCGCCGCCGAACTTGCCGCCTGCGTGCAGTGTGGTCATTACCACCTCCACGCCCGGGCGCTTCTCTTCAGGGTGGATGTCGACGGGGATGCCGCGCCCGTTGTCGATGACCGACACGCTCTGGTCTTTGTGCAGAATCACATCGATATGGTCGCAGTGCCCCGCGAGCGCCTCGTCGACCGAGTTGTCTAACACTTCCACGAAGAGGTGGTGCAGACCGCGCGCGCCCGTATCGCCGATATACATCGCGGGGCGTCGGCGCACGGCTTCCAAGCCTTTGAGAACCGTGAGCTGTTCGGCGGTATACTCGCCCTCCACTGCACTGCTCAGTCCGTTGGTCGCTTCCCCGATGACCTCCACGCCCTGCGTCTCAATCGGCTCCATTGCGGGCGTTTCGGTTTTGCCTGTTTTTCGCTTGACCGCCATAGATTTCGTATGCCTCCCTGCCACAAGATGGGCTGGATACACAATAAGTATACCTGATAGGAAGCAACGGCTTAATCAAACAGCGAGGGCTGCTTCTCCGCCTGAATAATCGCCTGCGGCTTGGGGAACATCGAATCGAAGTTGGGGAACAGGTCTTCCAGACGCGCCGCGAACTTGTAGAGCTTTTCTACATAATGCTCGCGGTCTTCGTCGCCCGCATATTCCTCCAGCAAGCCGAGGCTGCCGTCCCGCTTGCGGTAGACCATGATGTAGTCGCCTATCTGGAAGCGTTTTGCGAGTTCATAGAGCGGATGGCTCGGCTGTTTGCTCTTGTCGGTAATCCGCTCGCGACGGCAGAGCTGATCGATATCGATGTCGCCGTTCAGAATCTGTTTGGCGAGTCGCTGATAATCCTCCGCCACTTTTTCGGGTTTGCCGTTCAGCAGATGCTCAATCGCGCGGTTCAGGAACTCGCGTCCGAACTTTTCGTCGGCGCGGGAGCGCAGCGACGCCCCTTTGAAAATCAGCTTGCCATCGTAGCCCTGCAACACATAGTTTTTTGTTTTGACGGAGAGCATCGCCTTGTAGCGTCCGTCGTAGGCAAGGCGGATGCCCTCAGGCAGGATTTTACCGACCTCTTCCACGAAGGCGATTTCGTCGGCTTCGGTTTGCACATGGTCGGGGGGCTGGAAGTAGACGCCGTCGGTGTCGATTTCCACCACTGTGCCGCCTAAGCGTTCTATCTCGGCAGCGATTTGCTTGACCAGTTCCTGTCCCTTGAGCGTGACGGCTTCGGCGGCGTCATAGTCGTTGAAGTTGAACGGCGCGCCAAGATAGCCGTAGTAGCTCTGCCCTGTCCAATTGAGCAACTTGTTGCGTCCTGCCAGCACTGTGTGGTTGTCGGCGACGGTGAGGCAGTAAATCATCCCCTCATAATCCTGCCAGCCGGAGTGGCGCTTGTGCAGGTGAGGTCTGCCTGTCTTTGCCCAGACGCCGATGCGATAACAACCGTCGTAGCCTCTGTCGGTGGTGCGTGTTCCCAAGTGACAACAGAGTCGAATGAAATCTTCACGCAGTTGCACTGAGACAGTGGAGAAGCGTTTCCCCGTTTTGCGGCTGTCGCCGTCGCCTGCCAGCAGCCCATAGAGCAGATACTCTAACACTTCAGGCGACCAGCGGAACACCCACGGGGGAATGCGCTTCTGATAGGAGCCGCAGCCGCACTCGCGCAAGAAAAACTCATACCAGAGACGCGAGCAAAAGTGGAAACCGTTGCGATCTTCAGAATACTCAATCCCAAGCGTCTCCAGCAATCGTCTCACTGCCTCGCGCCCTTGAGCGTTCTTCTGGTAGATGGTGACGCGATAAAACACGCCGCGCACGCGCCCGTTTCCGTACTCTTTACGCTGTGAGGAGTACAGCACGCCCTCTGTGATGTACCAGCCTAATAACTCCATAAAAGCGTGAATCGGATAGTAGCGAGGTTGCGCCTTGTGAGGTTGTCCTACCTGCCCACTACAGGGGTGACGCAGGTAAGCAACGCCATCCTTCTCTATCTGCTCGTAGGCGATTTCATGTCGCTCACACCACTGAGCAAGGTCAAAATATTCCGGCGTCGGTTCTATGGGAGGCAGGGGCTGCAGGGGGGGAAGCAACACACCCGACTTGCCGACCAGCTCGCCCGCCTCACGCCACAGCAATTGTCCTGAATCGCGCGCTTGCACTAAACAGCGATGGTTAGGAGTTAGTAGGAAGTCCACCGAGCCGCTCTTCAAGGCAACCATCTTTCCGCGATAGAACTGTCGGTAGGTTGCCGTCACAGGTTTGAGTTCCACCTGCTGCGTGGTCGGGTTCAGGCTGTATACCAGCTCGCCCACCTGTACCTCACTGATGGACTTGAAACCGTCAGGCGTGAGGATTTCGGTCTGGTCATCGAAACAGTTGATGAGAATCTTGAACGAACCCTGCAATCCATCCCAATACGCCGACTCTGCACCCTGCGTCTTTTTGGCGCGGGCTTTGGCGTCGAGGCGCAGGCGGCGCAGTCGCTCCAGCGTCGGCAGGAATACATCGAGATGGTCTGCGCTGGGCTTGATGCGATAGCGCAACATAATGCTGGGATACAGGCTCTCCACATCGGCTTTCACGATGCGCGGGATTAGTCCGATTTTGCGTACTTCGGTGTAGCCGCCGGGGTATTCGCGCGACTCTTGCTGGGTGGGGATGGCGTAGCCCTCCGCGAGGTACGCGCGAATGAACATCAGGTTCGCCTTCTCGCCCGTGCCAATCACGGCGAGGTTCTGCAGCGTGTCAGGCAGCATCTGGCACTGATAGAACTCGGTGGGCAGCGTGAGGTCGGCGAGGCGACGCGTCTCATGCACATCCTGCAGGCAGTAGCGGCGCACGGTGTCGGGGTCGGTGCGCCACAGTTCGGGGATTTGCTCGCGCTCCAAGTAAATCCGATCGGGCGCGGCGATGCCGAGTTGCTGGGTCGCCTCTTTCAGCCCGTAGCTCTCCAAGTCGCCCCTGCCGATATCGAAGCGTTGCACGGTAAGATAGGTATCGATGAGGTGGCGCCCGTGCGCGTAGGCAGGGGTGAAGGTGCGGCTATTCGCGCCGATGATGCACTGGCGGGGCGAGCCGAAACGCAACTCCGAGCCGTCGCGCCCCAGTCTAAGCGGCACGCCCAACGCCTTCGCCCGCGCCGCCAAGTAGGGCAAGTCAAAGCCGAACAGGTTGTGCCCTTCAATCACATCGGGGTCAAGCTGCTGGATGCGCTCCACGAGTTGCTCAATCATCGCCTTCTCGTCGCCTTCCAACAGCTCCTCGTAGCCGCGCGTGTCGCTGAGGGCAATCATCAGCACCTGTGCGCCCTGCTGGTCGGGCGTGAGCGTGCTGGTCTCGATATCGAGCTGCATGCGATGTAGATCCTGAAAGGTCATGCCTTTGAACAGCGTCTTGCCTGAAAGCATCAGATACTGGCGGGGCAGCGAGCCGTAGGCGAGGATTTCACGATGCTCGTCGCGCAGGGCGCGGCGCAGGTTGTCAAACACCTCACGGTCAGCGCAGGAGGCGAGGTATTTCAGCATGCGTCGCCCCGCCAGTTCGCCCTTGAGTTCCTGCCATTCCACGCCGGGCAGGGTGATACGCATATCGCTGAGCAGCCACGGGCGGAACCGCTCCTCCTGCGTGCGGATTACGCCGTTCTCCCGGAGGAACAGGCGGATATGATTGTTCACCGCCTCCACCGCCACGATGTAAGGCGTAGGATCTTTGCCGAACAGCACGGGGTCGTACTCCAGCGCGGGCGCGTGGGCGGCGGGCTGGGCGTTGCGTTCGACACACTCATCCTCCAACGGCAAACTGGGTTGGGCGGGCATGGCAGGATTATACCTTGCAGGCGAGGTACAATAGGCTTGGTGGGTGCAAATTTCCATTTTGCCACCCGTAATCTGCATAAAAATCAGGTACAGTATGAAGGTGTAGGAAGGTAATCATGGCAGCAGTACGATGGCAGGATAGGATTATTGTTGACCCGGAAATCCATCACGGCGTTCCGTGTGTGCGTGGCACGCGCGTGCCTGTGGCAGTCGTGTTAGGAAGCCTCGCTGAAGGGCTATCGCCTGATGAAGTACTGCAGGATTATCCCACTATCACGCGTGAAGATATTCAAGCGTGTTTGGAATATGCAGCGGAAATCATCAGCTCAGGCGAACTTTTGGTACCACTCGGAGCTTAAGATGCACATCAAGGTTGACGAAGATTTGCCGACACGCTGCGTTGACCTATTGCAAGATTTTGGCTATTCTGCCAGTTCAGTTCCTCAGCAACAGCTCAAGGGCACAAAAGATGTTGCTTTGTGGGCAGTGGTACAACAGCATGGCTACTTTTTTATCACGGCTGATAAAGGTTTTGGTGATATACGCACTTATCCGCCAGGCACACATCAGGGTATCTTAGTTCTTCGTCCTGCACGAGAGGGGGCAAATGCCTATCTTGAACTCCTGCGTGAAACTTTACAGCGTACTCCACTTCAATCCTTACAAGGTACGGTGGCCGTTGCATCGCCTCGCGGTTTGCGGGTTCGCAGGGTACCTTAGGCAAGACGCCTCGAAATCAAATCCGGCGTTGCTCCATTCTCAGTGAGTGTCGTCAGTAGCCTCAGGCGCGGTGCGAGGTACAATAGGCTTGGTGAGTGCGATGACCAAAACCGATATCGACATCGACGCGCTGTATGAGGAGCAGATTGCGCCCCTGAGCGTGGAGCAGAAACTGCGCCTGATTGCGAAGATTGCGGAGGAGCTGGCTACCGCTGCCCATAGCGAGCCTTGTGAGGAAGCGGGTAGGCGTAGCTTGCTTGAGCTGGAGGGACTGGGAGCGGAGATCTGGAAAGGTATCGATGCCCAAGAATATGTGAACCAACTACGAGCCGAATGGGATCATCGACCATGAGCAACCTCGATACGCACTTGCAGGGCGTCCGCGAGCTGGGGTTTGACACGGCTCCGTTTATTTACTTCGTGGAGCAGCATCCGCGATATGTGGCTGTTGTGCGTGAGGTCATTCGCCGTATCGATCAGGGTGAAATCCGCGGTTACACTTCTGTTGTTACCTTGACGGAGGTATTGACCTTACCAATACGACTGGGGATGACAAACCTGGAGAACGAGTATCGTAGCTTTTTGCTAAGGTCTCGATACTTCAGGGTTTTGCCAATCACGATTGATGTTGCCGAGTATGCCGCCGACCTGCGAGCGCGCTACAACCTGCGCACGCCTGACGCTCTGCAGCTGGCGGCGGCGATTCGGCGTGGATGCGACGCTTTTCTAACAAACGACGCTAACTTACAGCGGGTAGGCGAGCTGCGCGTGCTGACGCTGGATATGCTGACTGACAACGCCACATAGCGATTAGTTCGCTGGGGAACAAAGGCGGTATACTTTCCCCCGCATGGCGTGGCTCTTTCTGCTGATTGCAGGCTTAATGGAGATTGTGTGGGCGACGGCGTTGAAGTTCTCGAACGGCTTCACGCGCCTTGTTCCAACGGTGATTGCGCTTACAACGGCATGGGCGAGTTTCTGGTTCCTCTCGATGGCGATTCGCAAGATTCCGATTGGCACAGCGTATGCCGTCTGGGTTGGCATCGGCGCAGTGGGCGTTGCGATTGTGGGGATGGTCTGGTTCAAAGAGTCGCGCGACTTCTGGCGTTTGTTTTTTATCGGGCTGATTGTGGTGGGCGTGGTGGGGCTAAAGCTGGTTTCGCGTGATGAGGGACTCTGAGGGTCAGAAAGCGGGCTACAGCTGGGCGTGGGCGTCGGCGGTGATGATGACCGCGATTTTCGCCAGCCGTATTCTCGGCATGCTGCGCGACACCGTGATTGCCTTCCGCTTTGGGCAGAACGAGCTGACAGACGCCTATCGTGCGGCGTTCCAGCTGCCTGATTTGCTCTTTTTTATGGTGGCGGGAGGCGCGCTCTCTTCGTCGCTGATTCCTGTCTTTTCGGGCTACTGGGAACAGGGGCGCAAGGAAGAGGCGTGGCGCGTATTTTCGATTGTGGCGACGGTAATGGTAAGCCTCACGACGGCGCTGGTGCTGATTCTGGAACTTGCTGCGCCGCTTGCCGTCGCGCTGATGTTTCCGGGCTTCGACGCCGACCGCCTCGCGCTGACCACGCACTTGACGCGCATCGTGTTGCCTGCGCAGATTTGCTTTTTGCTGGGCGGGCTGATGATGGCGACGCTGTACGCCCGCAAGCACTTCCTCGCGCCCGCGCTGGGGCCGAACATTTACAATATCGGCATTATCCTGGGCGGACTTGTGCTGGCGTTGTGGCTGGGCGTGGCGGGGCTGGCGTGGGGCGCGCTGTTGGGTGCGTTCGTGGGCAGTGTGCTACTGCCCGTGCTGGTGATGCGCCGTCTGGGCAGCGCGTTTCGGCTAGAGTTCAACCTTCGGCACGAGGGCGCGCGCGAGGTGTTCCGACTGATGTTGCCCGTGATGTTCGGGCTGTCGTTGCCAGGAATCTATATGCTGATTCTGCGCGTGTTCGCGTCGTGGCTGCCGGCGGGGGCGATTTCCGCGCTGGATAATGCGAATCGGCAGATGCAGGCGCCGCTGGGCATCGTGGGGCAGGGGATTGCGCTGGCGATTTTTCCTGCGCTGACCTCGCTGGCGGCGCGGGGCGAGTGGGGCGCGTTGCGCCTGACGCTGCGGCAGGGGCTGCGCCTTGTGTGGTTCCTCACTGCGCCCGCGACGGTGTTGCTGATGGTGTTGGCGGAAGACATCAGCCGCGTGCTGCTCCAATACGGTAAGTTCACCCCTGCGGATACGCAGCTGGTAGCGAGCGCACTGCGGGCGTTTGCGCTGGGGCTGTTTGCCTGGTCGGGACAGGCGTTAATTGCGCGGGGTTTCTTTGCGCTGCGCGACTCGCTCACGCCTGTGCTGATTGGTTCCGCTGTGACCGCGCTGTTCGTGCCCTTATGTGTGCTGTTTATGCGGGGTTTAGGGTGGGGGCATGTGGGGCTGGCGTTGGCGACCTCCGTCGCGGCGACGGCGCAGATGCTCTGGATGTTGCGGATTCTGAATCGGCGCATCCCCCACGAGCGCGGTTCGGAATCGGTTCCCCTGCTGGGGTTTCTGCTGCGCACGGGCGTTGCGACGCTTCTCATGGGCGCGGTCGCCTGGGGACTACACACGGGTCTCTACGCGCTGCTGCCGCCGTTTCAGCCGAACCTCCGATCGCTGCTGGTGGGTGCGCTGGTCGCCGCTGCCTCGATGGGCGCGTATCTTGCGCTTTGCCAGCAGATGGGGATACGCGAAGTAGAGTATGTTCAGCGCGTTTTTCGACGGCGCATGGGATAGTTCGTCAATCGATAGCACATCTGCTAAAAAGTGGGGTATCCTCTGTGTGGGAGGAACCCGCCTATGCAGAACCCGCTTGTTGAAACGCGTGAGTTGCTACCACAGGAGTTCGCCCCACATGCGCTGACGCCCGAAGAGGTCGCAGAGCAGTTGCAAACCAGCGAGCAGGGGCTGAGCCTGCACGAGGCGAAAGAACGGCTGCAGCGGTACGGCTACAACGAGCTGGAGGCGATTAAGCCCATCAGCATCTTTGAGCTAATCCTGCACCAGTTCAAAAGCCCGCTGATTTACATCCTGCTGGCGGCGGCGGTCGTTACGCTGCTGCTGGGCGAGTATATCGACACGGGCGTCATCGCCGCAGTGCTGATTCTGAACGCCACGATTGGCTTTATTCAGGAGTATCGCGCGGAGAAGTCGGTGCGCGCGCTGATGCAGCTCACCGCCCCGCACGCGCTGGTCATCCGCGACGGCAGAGAACATGATATCGAGAGCCGTGAACTGGTTCCGGGCGATGTGGTGTTGCTGGAGTCGGGCGTGCGCGTGCCGGCGGATATTCGCCTGTTTCAGGCGACCGCGCTGCAGGTGGACGAGTCGCTGCTGACGGGCGAGTCCGTGCCCGTCTACAAACAGGTCGCGCCTGTGCCCGCTGAGACGCCCGTCGCCGACCGCGCCAATATGCTTTACTCGGGTTCGATTGTGGTGTCAGGGCGTGGGCGGGGCTATGTGGTGGCGACGGGCGAGCGCACCGAGCTGGGCAGGATTGCGGGCAGCATGCGTGAGCAGCGGGTGGACGAGACGCCCCTCCAGCAGCGCATGCGCCGATTCGCGCACATCGTAGGAATCGTCATCGGGATTAGCTGTGCGGTCATCTTCGCGCTGGGGCTGGCGCTCGGCAACAGCGTGGTGGATATGTTCAAGATTATCGTGGGCGTCGCCGTCGCCGCCGTGCCTGAAGGCTTGCCGATTGTGCTGACCATCACGCTCGCCCTGCGCGTGAGCGCGATGGCGAAACGCAACGCGCTCGTGCGCCGTCTGCACGCCGTCGAAACGCTCGGCAGCACGACCGTGATTGGCTCCGACAAAACGGGCACGCTTACCGAGAACCGCATGACCGTGCAGGAATACTGGACGGCGGGCGAGTGGTACCGAATCAGCGAGCTGGAGCAGGACGAGGTTCCCCGCGACGACGAGCATCCGTTCGTGCTGGCGTTGCTGACCTCCGTGCTGACGAACGAGGCGCAGGTGCGCCGCATCGGCGAGGACGAATACGAGATTCACGGCGACCCGACCGAAGCCGCGCTGCTGATTGCTGCGCTCAAGGCGGGCTTCCATCACGAGGAGTGGCGCGCGCGCCATCCCGTCGTGGGCGAAATCCCGTTCGAGCCAGAGTTGCAATACTCGGCGAGCATTCGCGCGCGGGGCGATGAACACTGGATGTTCGTCAAGGGCGCGCCAGAGCGCGTGATGCGCATGGCGACGCGCTGGCTTACACCCGACGGCGAACTGCCCTTAGACGCCGACGCGCAGGCGGAAATTATGAACCACGCGCAGAGCATGGCGGAGCGCGGACTGCGCGTGCTGGGACTGGCGTACCGACGCTGCCCGGAGCGCATCGAGACGCGCACGGGCGTGCCCGAACCGTCAGATCTGGTGTTCATCGGGCTGGTGGGGATGATGGATCCTCCGCGCCGCGGCGTGCTGGAAGCCATCGACGAGTGCCATCAGGCGGGCATTCGCGTGCTGATGATTACGGGCGACCACGCCGCCACCGCCCGCGCGATTGCTGCGCAACTGCACATCGCCCCGCCCGATGCGGAAGTGATTACAGGCGTGGAGATGGAGCGCATGACCGACGAGGAACTGCGCGAGCGTGTGCGCACAGTGAATGTGTTCGCCCGCGTGTCGCCCGAGCATAAGCTGCGCGTGGTACGGGCGTTGCAGGCGAACGGCGAGACGGTCGCCGTGACGGGCGACGGCGTGAACGACGCGCCCGCGCTCAAAGCCGCCGATGTCGGCGT
>CAYYCA010000021.1:0-14644 GCA_964470265.1 uncultured Fimbriimonadales bacterium
AAGGAGGGGGGAGAACAGTGTGGAAAGGTGACGATTTAATCTTTGAGGGACTTATGGGGTTTGAATAATAAACTGACCATCATAACCCCAATCGGCTGAAGCCGTTCCCATGCAAAACAAAGCCCGCCTGTGCGGGCTAAAAAACCCCGCGCAGGCAGGGTTTCGCCTGCACAGGAACGACTTTGGTCGACTGGCAGCCAATCGGCGGTTTGGGCGGCGCATATCGTCGGCGTCCCCGCCGACCATTCACGACATCTGAATCCTCCACCTGGTATTATATTCGCACGGGGGACTCGTGCAACCGTATCGCCTGTAGTAAGCCGACCGCTATCAGCGACACCCAGAGCATCGTGCCCCCATAACTGATAAATGGCAGCGGAATGCCCACCACAGGGAATAACCCGATTGTCATCCCGACATTCGTGAGCAGGTGGAAGGTGAACAACGCAAGAATACCCCCCGCCAGCAGACGATGATACTCCTCGCGTGTGCGCGTCATAATGCGCCAGATGCTGTACAGGAACGCGCCATAAAGTCCCAGCAAGCCTACAGATCCGACGAACCCCAGCTCCTCCGCCACCACTACGAAAATAAAATCCGTATGCTGTTCGGGGATGTAGCGCAGGTTTTTTTGCGAGCCGTGCAGATAGCCCTTGCCTGTGAGCTGCCCGCTGCCGACGGCGATGCGCGCTTGCAGGATGTGATACCCACTCTGCTGCGGGTCGGCTTCGGGGTTCATAAACGAGACCAACCGCGCTTTTTGATAGTCTTTCAGGATATCAAAGTGCCACAGTCCGTAAAAGCCCAGCACGCCCGCTACCACCGTTAGCCAGAGCCAGCGCGCCGACGCCCCCGCGAGATAGACCATTGCAAACCACAGCACCCCAAACACGATGGAAGTGCCCAAATCGGGCTGCTTGAACACCAGCAGCGTAGGGAGCGCCATATGCAGTCCTGAAAGCAGAAACCCCTTGGGTGTACGAATCAGCTCCCGATTCCGCGTTAGCCAGCTCGCCAGCGTGAGGATGAGCAGCACTTTGGCGAACTCAGAGGGTTGCAGCTGGAACCCGCCAGGCAGCTCCAGCCAGCGTTGCGCGCCCTTACGCTCCGCGCCGAACAGCAGCACCCCCACCAGCATCGCCAGATTCAGCGCGTAGAGCCATTTACTGTAACGTGCCCACACACCAGGACGGATACTCGCCACTATTAGCGCCAGCAGGACGCCCAGCGCCAGCCAGACCAGTTGCTTCCGAAACACAGCGGGCGACCACTGATAAGTTGCGCTGTAGAGCGCCGCCAGCCCTGCGCCCATCAAAAGCAGCGTGGTCAACAGCAACGGCAGGTCAACCTGACGCAGCTTGAGCTTGTCCGCCAGTGAACCGAGTGCGGGAGCCTGGGTTGCCACGCCCCAATTCTACCTCTAATTGCGAAGGGGGGCTAGTCAGTCTCCCAGGCGCATCGACGCCGTCTGTTTGCAGAGCGGGGCGCGGCGCAGGCGTTCGAGCGGTTCAGGAAGCGTGGTTTCCTCGTTATCAATCGGCGCGATGACCGACGCCAGCAATGTTTCGGACATAGCTATCGGGGATTGCTAGCGTCGGTCGCTGAATATCATTCGGCAAGCACCCGCTCGCGCATCGCCACATACTCTTTGACTGTGCCAAACTTCAGATACGGATACAACACATTCACGATTTTTTCCATATTCCACGCGACTTCCAGTAGGAAGTTGATGCTCACGCGCGGGTCGTTGGGGTCGAACGGGCGCGTGGGGTCGGCAGGGTCTGCCCAGCCAAGGCATACGTTTGGGTGAGTCATCATGACGCGCTCACCAAAGACAGACTGCAGCCAGAGATTTGACACAGCACCGATGATACGCCGATAGGCGCGTCGCGCGGCTGTTGGGCGGTCCGTGTTCCAAATGTCGCTGACGTCGCCACTCACATCAGCGCCATAATAACCCACGGCGCTATGGTTAGGGTAGCCAGGGTAAAACAGTCCCAGCGTAATGTCAAAGGATTGCGCGAAGTCCATGTGCAGTGTGCCCAGAAAGTGTAGCCCCTCAAACGCGCGAACAAACGAAACAGGATTGGTATCAGGAGGCGTATGCACCGATCTGCGAGGACTCATGCGCACCGCTTGATACCCGATCTCGCGCAAGGCACGCCATACAGGCACGTCTCCTGTAAAACCGTTAGGACTAATTAACAAGCGGTTTTCTTCTCCGCCGTGTGCGTCTGGGAACCCCAACGCTCGCATCTCAGCAACTGCCGTTTCCCACATGAGTCGGGCAGCGTAGATGTTGTTGGGAGTAATACTACTGATGGTTGTTCCCGTACCGCTGGCAGCGCTAAAGTTCCATTCATAGTAGCGTTCGCCGTCGATTATGCGTTCACGCGCTCCCGCAGGCACGGTTCCCGTGTAAGCGCTTGCACGAATCACGGTGTTTCCGCGTGTAATCGGTACATCGTTTGGCGCAGCGTGGGGGAAGCCTGTATCGCTATGACGCACAAAGTTGGAATGCGTACGGTTGGCGCGTAGCTCTATGGAGTGGTCATGGATCGTACAAGGCAGTGCGCTCTGATGATAACGCACTAACAAATCGTGCCACTGCAAAATGTAGTTATGGGTTTCGGAATCAAGCGGTTGACTATTCCACTGTTGCTCGCGAACGAGTTTCCAGTGTTCGCTGTAGTTGCTGCGATACCGTCCGCCTGTAAGCAATCCGCAGATCATTGGACAGCCTGTGCGAGGATAGAACTCTTCGGCAAGATACCGATAGGTCTCGTAGCCGATGCGGGCGAACTGCGCAAAAGTGGGCACGCCTGCAGGATTGCCTGCGGGCATGAAATACAGCATGAGAGCATCGTCCATCACTAAAAACAGAGGCAGGCGGTAGCGCGGTGTAATTCCCGCCAGTTTGAGCGCATAAAACACCCAAAACGGTCCATTCATCGGTTCGGAATTCAGCCAGCTCGAATGCTGGTGTCCCCCTATAGGCATCAGATAGCGATTTTTGTAGCGGTAAGCTAAAACGGCGTTGGGTGGGAAGCTTATGTCTTCGCTCACTGGCGTTGCAAGGATTTCGCCTTGACTGCCAAGTGCTGTGTGTTTCGCCATATCCAGCAGGTAAAGAGCCGCAGGTCCTGTGGAGGACAACAAAAAGTTAGCGGCGCTTGTGTAGAGTTCTTGCGATTCGCGATGGAGCCGCACACGCAGGTTAGCAGTAGAGCGAAAGTTGCCGCCCATCGCGTAGCTAAACGAAGTGGCGGAAGGATTGGACGGATCAGGCAGAATGATGGGAAAATCAGCAGGCGTCGTGAAATCGGGATTTCCTGAGCGGGGATAAACGCCCAGATAAAATACGGGCGGGTCGTCAGAATCATTCCACGAGAGCCAGCGGAATGCGCGTTGGCGTATTGACTGAAATGTCAAGTTGGATACTTCAAACCCGACCAGCACTGCTTGGTACTGCTTGAAGTAGTTGCGAATCGCAGTATCGTTGTTCCAGGCAAAGTTGCCCTGCGGGGTCTGCAAGTTGTCCGTGAAATAGGCAACCTCATAGTCAATTCCCAACAAGTTGAATAAGCGTATCAGCGAACTCGGTTGCACTGATGGCAAGATTAGTAGCACCTTATTCATCCGCGCACCCCCACGATTTTGCTGTGCAGGGTTTGTGAACCGCTGGTTTGGCTGACCACGATGCGGTACTGGTCATAGTAGAGTCCTTCGGCTTGGCTGACGGCGACGCGGAACCAGCTATTGGCTGCGCCTGAAATCGTGCCTGTGGCGACTTGCAGCCAGCCCGTACCGAACGGGTTGCCGTCTACATCGGTCGTGCGGGCGAAGACGGTGTAGCTGATGTCGGTTGCGCCTGTTTTGACGCCTGTCCAAATCAGCGTGCGGTACTGCCCTGCGTTGCCAATCGTGGCGATGTCGGTCGCAGTGTTGCCCAGCAGGTCTTTGGCGGTGGTATCGACGGTGGTGGTTTGGAGGAGGAGGGTGTCTGCCTGCACCATCTTGCGTTCCCGCAGAGTCTCCATCACGGGCAGGGGCGATTCCCAACTCACATCCGCGATTTCCGAAGCGTTTTTCAAGAATCGTACTGGCATCGTGTGTCCTCCTTGTGCGTGAGTTTATTTCGGTAGATAGTCCCAGCGCGCCAGTAGGCGGCTATGCACGATTTGGGGCGACGGGCTGCGTAGCTCAATACGATACTCGTCCCAGTGCGCCTCGTTTATGAGTAGGCGAAACCAGCGTTGCGCAGGCGTGGTAACCGTGCCCCGCGCAATCGGGAACCATCCGTTGCCTATCGGTGTTCCTGTAAAGTCCACCGAGCGCGCCAGAACTTGATACTCTAAATTAGCGTTGCCCATCTTGTAGCCCGTCCAGATGAGTTGTGAATAGTTCACTGTGTGGCTGACTGTGGCGAAGGCGTTCGCGTTGTTGCCTCTGATGTCCCGACCCGTGTTGTCAATCAGCGCGCGTCCTTCCCATAGCAGCAGCCACTCCCACTCAGGTGGGCTGAACTCACTGATTTGGGCGTGAACGCGCGATGTGGGCAACCCTGCGAGCGCCACACTGAGCGGCGTCGCCAGAATGCACTTCAGCATCTCCCTTCGCGTGAGTCGAATCGGTTCCTGCATTGCGTTTACCCCCTAACTCCAACGATTTTGCTGCGCACGGTTTGGGCTGCGCCTGATATTTCAATCCGCAGCCACTCGGTGCGACGAGGCATCTTGACGGCGACGCGAAACCACTGGTTTGCGCCTGTGGTAATCGCGCCTGTGTGCGTCCACTGCCAGCCGTGCTGGTCGCCCCCGCGCACGGTGTACTGCAGCGGCGCGCTGCCAGTTTTTACGCCTGTCCACAGCAGCACGCGATAGGCGCGACAGTTCACAAAGGTGGGCTGTGCCGAGTTGGTTTGCCCCAGCAGCTCGGCTGACACTTCATTTACACGCAATTCGCCTGTATACAGCAATCGTACTGTGTTTTTCATACACATATTATAGCACAGTGACAGCATGATGGCGGCTCGCTCTGGGGGTTGACTTCAGGTCGGGCGAGAGGCGTTCCTTGCGAATGAACGCCGCATGGGGGGCTAACACGCTCTCGCCCTCGAGAGTTGTGATTCGAAAGCCGGTCTCGGCGGCGTAGGTCTCGCCTAAATCTTTTTGTTCGCTGAAACTGGCTATTCAGCTCCCGATTCGCACCGCGATTCGTCCGTGTCCTCTGCTGGCAGGTATTTTTTCGCGCACCTCGCCGCGCCGTAGCTCGGCGCGCTTGCCCATATAGGCGCGCTCGAACTCCTCTACGCTCATGCGCGTTTTCGGGGCGGTTGTCATGGCCCGGGAATCGTACCTCAATCCGACGAGGCAGGTATACTCCATGCCATGCCGCAGGGCGCGTCAGGGAGGATAAGGCAAGCAGCGCGGGCGGGAGTGTGCCTGCTGCTCCTGAGCCTCTCGGCATGTGCACGGTTCCCCGACACGCCCGATACAGGCGGCGTGCGCCGAATCGTGGTGGAAGTGCAGGTCGCAGGGCGCATCCGAGCCGACTATCACTACTTCGTGCTGTTCAACCTCAGCAACGACCCGACGGGACAGGCGGGACCCGTGCCCGTAATTGCGCCTCCGTGGGGGAACGGCTTCGCCGCAGGGGCGTTCACGCACTTTATGCGTTTCGACAATCTGCAGCCAGCAGGGGGCTACGCGCTGTATCGTGTCGTGCCCAATACGAATCTCTCGGTGTTCCAGTATCTGGGCGCGCCGCGCTTCAGCGAACCTGTGGGGGCGCAGTCTGACCGCCTGCGCTTCGAGATTGACCTCACGCAGTTCATCCCGAACCCGTTGGACGCAGCGCAGATGCGGTTCATTCAGCTCAATATCATCACAACCGACCGTATCCCGATCGACCCGAACGACCCGACGCCCAAGGTGGTGGACGCGCTGGGCGACCCCGCGTTGGGCGTGGCGCAGTATCTGAATATTCGTATTGACCAGAACCGCATCCTGCGCAACGCGGATACGAACTTGGAGCCGCGCGGGGATGCGCCTGACCCCGACTTAGATATCGTGGACTGGCGGGTGGAGGTGCGCGCCCTATGACGCCCTCCGAGCGCGGCTTGTCGCGCCTGGAGATTGCACGGGGCTTGCGCTGGGCGAACTGGGACGCGGTGTTTTTCACGCTGTTCGTCGCCCTCACCTCAGGCGCGTTCCAGATAGGCTTGGCGCGCTACTTTGGGGCGAACGATTTGTGGATTGGGATTATCACCTCCGTGCCCTCGCTGGCGGGCGCGCTGCAGATCCTGACCGCCTACTTAGCTGACACTGCGCCCAGCCAGAAGCGACTGGTAATCCGCTACGCTTTTTACTCGCGCCTGCCGTTTATCGCAATCGCGTTTTTGCCGTTCGTGAGCGATTCCGCGCCGCGCCTGCAACTGTTTGCGGGCTTGCTGATTCTGTCGGCGATTCTCGGCTCGTTTGCGGGGCCCGCGTTTCTGGCGTGGCTGAGCGCGCTTGTGCCCCCCGACTATCGTGGGCGGTACTTTGGCAGGCGGAATATGATACTCGGCTTAGTGTCGGCGGCGTCGGCGTTGCCCCCCGCGATTTTTCTGGATCAGGCGGTGAAGTACCAGCGGTTCTCGGAGGCGGTCGCATTCGGCGTGCTGTATGGGCTGGGCGCGCTGTTCCTGTTTTTATCGCTCTGGGCATTGCGCAAGATGCCCGAACCGCCCCGCACCCCCGTCGAGCGCAAAGGGCTGCGCGGCGTGCTGGAGTTCTATCGCGAGCCGTTCCGCACGCGCAACTTCCGCATGCTGCTGGGCTTCAACACCTTCCTGGTGTGGGGGCAGATGTTCGCGGGGCAGTTCTTCACGGTCTATATGCTGGAGCAAATCAAGATGCCCTACCTGATGGTGCAGGTAGCGGGGCTGATTGCCGCGCTGTTCAGTAGTCTCGCGATGCCTGTGTGGGGCTATCTGGCGGATAAGTTCGGCAACAAGCCCCTGCTGGTGATATCGATGTGGGGCGTGACCTTCCTGCCGTATCTGTGGTTCCTGACCGACCCTAACCGATATCTGTGGAGTATCGGCGTGATTTACTTTATTCAGGTGCTGGCGGGTTCGCTGTGGGCGGGCGTGGGACTGACGCAGTTCAACTTAAATGTGGCGGTCGCGCCCCCTGAACAGCGGGCGGTGTATATGGGGGCGTTGAGCGCGATTGTGTCGCTGATGGGCGGCTTGGCGGCGTTTGTAAGCGGCGCGCTGATGGAGGCGATGAAGTCCTATGTGCCCGACCCGACGCGCTTCTATGTGCTGTTTGGCATCGCGTCGCTGTTTCGGTTGCTTGCGTTGCCGTGGCTGCGGGGCATTCGCGAGCCAGACGAGCGTTCCACGCGCTATGTGCTGTCGCAGCTGCGGGCATCGGCGCGTCCGCGCGGCTGGCGAGCGATGCGGCAGTTGCGCGGGCAGGCGGATGTCGCCACGCGCCTGAACGCCGTGCGCACCTTAGCCGAAGAGAAGACCCCGCTCGCCGTGGAGGAGCTGACCGCCGCCTTACGCGACCCGATTCCTGAAGTGCGCCGCGAAGCCGCCAAAGCGCTGGGCGCGATTGGCGACCCGCGCGCTGTGCCTGCGCTGCTGCAGCTGCTCAAAGACCCCGCGAGCGGATTGACGCTCGAAGCCGCCGAGGCGCTCGGCGCAATTGGCAGTCCCGACGCGACAGAGGAACTCGCTTCACTGCTCGACGACGAGCGCATCGAGGCGCGCATCGCGGCGATTCAGGCATTGAAACGCATCGCCGACCCGCGCGCTCTACCCGCTTTGCTGGAGCGACTGGAGCGTGCGCCTGGTCCGCTGGAGCAGTCCAGCCTGCTGGAAGCCGTCGCCGCCGCGCTGGAACACGCCGATATGCATACAGCGCAGGAAGTTGTGGACGCTCAACGCCTGACGCGCTGGCTGGAGACAGACCACGCGGATGTGCGCGCGGACGCGGCGATGGCGCTGGCGATGTTGCCGAAAGACCCCCACCTCGCTCACCTGCTGCGCCTGCAGCTGGAGCATGAAACGGAGTCGGCTGTGATTGCGCCGTTAGCCCGCGCGCTTGCCAAGCACGGCGACGAACGCGATATCGAACCACTGCTACGCCAGATGGCTCACGCTGAGTCGCCCCTCGCGCGCCAGCAGATTGCCCTGAGCGTGGCGCAGCTGCTGGAACGCTACGACTCGTTCTATACGCTGCTGACCGCCGACGAGCCGCGGCGCGATCGGCTCATCGAGAAAGCTCTTGCGCTGCGCCTACGCGAAAAGCCCGAACTGTCGGACGCGCTGCGCGCCTACGCCTACGGCGACTACGGGGGCGCGTTGCAAATCCTGCGCAACGCCCTGCCGCGCCACCCGCGCCTGCAACTCCTGCGCCACGCCCCCGACTGCCTCGAGTCGTGGCTGCTGGCAGTGAGCGTGATTTGAGCAGTGGGCGTCAATTAGCTGATTTTTTTCCTACTATCTATAGCAGGAATCCCCTCCCCACTCGTCTAATCTACTGACGGTGAGACTATGGTCTGGCGCAAGGTAGCGCATATCGCGCTTGGATGCACGCTTCTGCTGGCGTTTCAACTGTACGGTGTCGCGGAACTGATTCGGAACGAGCCGCCGCGAGGCAGCGTGTTCGGAATCGTCTACTCGGAACGCACTTTAGCCCCAATCCCCAGAGCCTTTGTCAGGCTGGAACTGATTGAATCGTTTGACGAGCGAACTCAGCCTGAGCCTGCGCAGGAAGAAGAAACCGTCCAGCAAAACCGCTTGCAAGGCTGGAGCGACCGATGGTGGTGGCACGAAGCCGGCGACGCCTACCCCAGTGCGTGGGAAACCTACGCCGACGCGCAAGGGCGATTCCAGCTGCGGGGCATTCCTGCAGGCGTATATCGCGTCTACGCGGACGGCAAGGTGCATAGCGTGGACTACCAGAACCCGCCCCGAATCGAGGTTAAAGAGGGCGCGCGTGTGGACGCCGAACTCGCCCTGCGCCCGCGCGAGCCGTTTCTGGATCTGATACACCCCCAAGCCGTCTACTACCCCGACGAGCCGCTGCGCTTGGGCATTCGCGGCTTCAACGAGGACGATACGCTGCGCCTCACTCTCTATCGCGTGCGTTATACGGAGCCATATGCACCCGCCGCACTGTATGACTTCCTGCGTGAGGTGCGCTACGGCTGGTGGCGGCGCGAGGGCGAACTCACACGCGAACTGGAGCGGTTCGAACCCTACATGAACGCCGTGTGGCGTCAGCAGCCCCCCATTCGCGGGCGCGATCCCGAAGGGCTGTTCACCCAGTATGTGGAAGTGCCCAAGCAACCCGAAGGAACCTACCTACTGCTGGTGGAATCGGGCAGCAATCGGCGCGTGGGGCTGATGGTGGTCAGCTCCGTCGCAGTAGTGAGCAAGGTTTCAAGCGAGGCGACGGAGTTTTGGTGTACCGACCTGCGCACAGGGCAGCCCATTAGCGGCGCGGAGGTTGTCATCTATCAAGGACAACTACATGGCGCGGGCGACAACCAGCGGATTGTGTATACACCCCTGCGCACTGGACGCACGAACGCGAACGGTCTGTGGCGGTTCGAGCCAATCACCCGCAGCCCCAACGACGACTGGCGCGGGCAACTGGTCGCCGTCCAATCGCCCCGCAGTGGAGAGCTGATACACTGGGGGCGTATCGATACCGCGCTTTACCGCAGTGACGAAGCGCGCACAAGCGAACCCCTGCACGGCGTAATCTATACCGAACGCCCGATTTACCGCCCCGGTCACACCGTCCACTTCAAGGGCATCGCGCGGCTGGGGAGAATACCCAACTATAAAACGCCTCCGCCCGATACCCCCGTGCAAATCAGCGTGCTGAACCCGCGCGATGAGGTCATCTACGAGACGCGCACACGCCTCAACCGCATGGGCGCGTTCCACGGCAGTTTCTCCACCTCGCCCGAAGCCGAGACGGGCTACTACCGAATCGTGGCGCGTGTGGGAGCCTACGGCGAGATTCAGCAATCTGTGCCCATCAGCGCGTACCGTAAGCCCACCTACCGCATCACGGTCAAACCCGACCGCGAACTCTACCTGCCGAACGAGACCGTGCGCGTGCAAATCAACACCGACTACTACTTTGGGATGCCCGTGCCCAACACGCAGTTGATGTATACGCTTTATCGCCGCGAGAAGTGGAGCTGGGACTACTACAGCGAAGGTGAGAACGACTACTTAGACTGGAGCGAGGAGTACGGAGACTACGAGGGGAGCGTGTACGGCGAGATAGTCGCCACAGGCGAGCTGACGACGGACGCGGCAGGGCGGGCGACGCTGAGCCTGCGCCCCAGCGACCTCCTGCCGCGCGGCGACGGGAACCGCCCCCGCTACTGGGATGAAGCGGACATCACCTACGACTACACACTGGAGGTATACGCGCTCTCGGAGGGCTGGGAGGGCGCGAAGGGGCAGACGCGGTTCGAAATCGCGCCGTCGGTCTGGCAAGCCACGCTGCGCCCCGAGACCGAGTTCGGCGAGAAGGGGCGCGTATATCGCTACACCGTGCGCCTGACCGACCGCCGCACGGGGCAGCCCGTGCAAGCTGCCCTGCGCTGGCAGGCGGGCAAGCAGCTATTCGCCGGCGAGCGCGTGCGCACGGAAATCCTCGCAGAGGGCACGGTGCAAACCAACGCGCAGGGCGTCGCCGAGATCCAGTTCACGCCTGAAGTCAGCGGCGACTGGGAGGTGCGCCTCACCGCCCGCGACGCCGACGGCAACGCCTTCACCACGCGCCACATCCTCTGGATTTGGGACGACGATTACCAGCCGTGGTGGTGGGGGCGCAGCCGCGACGCGAACGCCCTCGAAGCCCGCCTGAACAAACGCGAATTCGCCCCCGGCGAGAGCGCGGAACTCGCCCTGCGTACGCCCCACCGCGACGCCGTGTTCTACATTACGCTGGAAGGCGACCGCCTCTACCAGTCGCAAGTCGTGAAGGCGCAGGGCGCGCTCACCCGCGTGCGCATACCCATCAGCCGCGAGCAGATACCGAACGCTTATATCTCGGTGTGCATGGTGCGCAACAAGGAACTCGTGCAGCGCGTGCTGGAAGTCAAGGTCGGCGAGCGCGTGGGCATGTTGCAGGTGAGTCTCCAGACCGATAAGCCGCGCTACGAGCCGGGCGAGACACTGACCGCCCGCATCCAGACCACCGACGCGCAAGGTCGCCCCACGCCCGCTGAACTCTCACTGGCGGTGGTGGACGAGGCAATCTACAGCATCTTCGAAGACCACCCTGCCTCCGTGCGCGCCGCCTTCTACGGGCGACGCTGGAACGCCGTGCGCACCGACTTCTCCGCCGTGTGGCTCGCGCTGCAGGGCGACAAGGGCAGCGTGGAGACCGTCCGCCGCGACTTTCCCGACACCGCCTTCTGGCAGCCTACGATTACCACTGACGCCCGCGGGCAGGCGATGGTGCGCCTGAAACTACCCGATAACCTCACCGAGTGGCGACTCACGGCGATTGGGCACACGGCGAACACCCAAATCGGCTTCGCCCGCGCGAAAGTGAAAGCCGCCAAAGACCTGATGGCGCGCCTGCGCCTGCCGATGTGGCTACTGGAGGGCGACCGCACGGAAATCAACGCGATTATCAGCAACGACACTGACCAGCCACGCGCCGTGCAGGTGGAGCTGCGCGCGCCCGACGGCGTGCGCACAGAAACCGTGAATGTGCCCGCCCGCAACTCCACCACCCTGCGCTGGAACTACGAGGCGAAAACGCTGGGCGTGAAAAAATTCACGCTGGTTGCCCGCGAAGTGAACGGACGGCTGCGCGACGCCGAAGAGCGCACGCTGGAAATCAAGCCGTTCGTGATTACCGAAGCCGACAGCCGCGCTATCCTGCTGAACGCCGAGCGTCAGATAAGCTTCACGCTGCGCCCTGACGCCCGCCCCGAACTGACCACCCTCACCCTGCGCAGCATGCCCAGCGCGACGGCGATTGCGCTGGACAGCCTGCCCTACCTGCTGGACTACCCCTACGGCTGCGTGGAGCAGACCGTCAGCCGATTTGTGCCCGCCGTGCTGACCCAACGCGCGTTTGAACAGGCGGGCGAGCCGCTGGACGCCGAAACCCGACGCAAAATCGCCGAAATCACCCAGCAATCGCTGGAGCGGCTGAGCCGGATGCAGACCAGCGACGGCGGCTGGGGCTGGTGGAAAGCCGGAGAACCCACCCTCTGGTCAACCGCCTACGCCGTGTGGGGCTTGCACAAGGCGAAACAGGCGGGCGTGAATGTGCCCGACGCCCTCTACCAACGCGGCAAAGACGCCCTGCGACGGCTCGTCGTTCGGCAACTCACCCCCACTGAGCCAGAGTACGAGCAGGATCTGCCGGCATGGCGCGACTCGTCCACGCTTTTCGCGCTGCTCATCCTCGCGGAGGTAGACCCCAACCCGCCCGACGCCCTGCGCTACGGCGACTGGCTCGAGGATGAGATTCAGTACGCCCTGCGCCCGCCCCAAACCGAAGCGCGCGAGCGACCCTTCGTCCAGAGCTTGCAGAACCGGCGCGTGTGGCTGATTCACATCCTGCTGCGCTGGCGCAATCTGCCCAACGCCGAGCAGCACCTCAAACGACTATGGGACGCCCTGCGCCGCGACGCCTTAGAAGACCGCAACTTCATCGACTGGTCGCCCAGCCGCACGGATGAGCCATGGTGGTACTGGCACGACTGGTCGCCTGAAGAGACGCAGGCGTTGGCGTTGCAGGCGTTGCTGCTGAGCCGTGAGCGCGCCGCCGCGTGGTTCGGCAGCCCCGAACGCTACGAGCAGCTCATCAGCAAGACCGTGATTGGGCTGACGCAGGGTTACCAGAACGGGCGGTGGTATCAGTCGCGCGACACGGCGTTGGCGGTGGAGGCGTTGCTGGAGTACGGCGCGCGCTACGAGCATGGCTTCGCCACGCGCGAGGCGGAGTACGAGGTGCAACTTAACGGGCAGCCGATTCAGCGCATCACGGTCGCCTCTGTGAACGCACGGCGGTTCACGCAGCCCCTCACGCTGAAGAACCTCCGCTGGCGTCCGGGCGAGAATGTGATTACCCTGCGCCCGGTGCGCGGCGCGCCGATGGTGAGCGTCGTCCTCACGCAGGCGCGCTCTGTGCCCCTTGCAGAAGACGCCGCGGGACCGCTGCGCATGCGCGTCTATCGGCTGGAGCGTCCTGCGGATATGACCACGCCGGGCGAACGGCTGCGCCCCTTGCGGTCGGGCGATACCGTGCGTGCGGGCGAGCTGCTGCGCATCGATGTGGAAGCCCGCATGCCCCAGAAAGTCTCGCGCCTCGACTACACCGTGCTGGAGACGCCCTTCGCCGCGGGCTGCGCCCCGTTCGATACGGAGGCGTTCCTCAGCGCGTGGTGGTGGGACTACGCCTACGAGGAGGTGCGCGACGACCGCTCGCTGGCGTTCCGCCAATACTGGTACAAGGGCGAGGTCTACCGCTACACGCTGCTGGTGCGCGCCGAGACGCCGGGCGAATATTCCATCCTGCCCGCGCATCTGTGGGGCATGTACGCGCCCTACCAGGCGCACAGCAACGGCTTCAAACTGCGCATCCGGGGGAACTGAGGCACAAAGCGTCGGCTATAGCAAGAGACGATGATTACATAACGAATCCCGATACTGTATGCTACACGAGGCGCGACGGCGAGAGTTATACGAAAAACTCCAGCACTGGCGACGCTGGGGCGCGCTGAACGAGGAAGCCACCATTCAGGGACTGGTGATGCCCGTGCTAAAGGCGGCGGGCTACGATACGCACGACCCTGAACAGGCGTGAACAGTCTTATGCGGTCAACGACTGGGTGCAGGCGCTGATGACGCTTGTCAGGGTGCTGGACGAAGCAGGTTGTCTGTCAGAGCCGCCCTGTCCTCCAGGACGAAGTTATGGAGCGTATGATCGCCAACCGCACAAGTGGATTAATCCGCGTGTGTTCCAAAGCAGGCAGTATGGGCAACTGTATGTGAACAAACACGGTAGCGCTCCTCAACTTGCCGAACGGCTCTTTTGGGTGGCGGCGCACTCGAGATGTGCTGACATTACGCCTGATACGGTGCTGATTTGCCTGCGCAAGCGGGACTGATGATGAGGCGGTAGTCCCCTTGCCGTTGAACCCACAAGATCGATAGGCAGCGTTGCATGGATGCCGAGATCCTCTGCCTGGAAGCGTGCGTGTGGCGCAAGCGGATGAAGTCCTCTGCTTCACTATAGCAAGTCGTTGTCAGGGCGCGCTCCACACCCTTCACGGAGCTGTATAATAATGCAATCGGGGTTTCAGAGGGCGTAAATAGGACGGCTGAAGCCGTTCCTGTGCAAACGAAGCCCGCCTACGCGGGCTATAGCCGACGCAGGTCGGCTTCGTTTGCACAGGAACGGCTTCAGCCGTCTTGGATTCCCGCCACCTGAATTCCCAGTTGGTAAGTCTCTCCAATATGAAATCGTCCCTCAACAGCAGTGTAGGATTAATGAACCCCCCTCCGTAAGGTTCCCCCTACTGCGTAGGGGGAACCGCGCCTTGCTTGGTTCCCCTCGCGTAGCGGGGGGAACCTAAAGGAGGGGGAATGGTC
>CAYYCA010000022.1:0-4234 GCA_964470265.1 uncultured Fimbriimonadales bacterium
GGAAGGCGAACCAGATTAGCGTTGAGGTTCTCCCTTGGTGCTGGTACACTATTCCGGAAGTCCATGCGACGCCTGTTGATCACGGTGCTTTTGCTCGGACTATACGCCCTGTGCGGGGCGCAGCATCCGACGGTCTTTTTCGGCGCGCGGCTCCACCTGCAGGCGCGGGCGGACGAACGCACGACCGCGCTGCGCTGGTACGACGACCTCGCACGCCACTCGGTGGTGTTCCTGCAGCTGTATCACGAGGCGGGCTACGGCGCGTATGTGGCGCAACGGCTGCAGAACCTTTCCACAGACCGCACGCGCACTGCGCTGGACGAGGCGTATATCGAGCGTCTCGAGGGCTGGCGCGTGGGCAAGTTCTATGCCCCGTTCGGCGCAGGAATCCTGCTGAACGAGAGCGTGCTTGCGGTGCAATCGCCCGCGCAGTTCGCGATTGGCGACCTGCCGATGCGCGTGGCGTACCTGTATAATGGCGCGGATCGGCAGCAGGGGCTGTATGTGCGTGTGGGTACCACGCGCGGCGGCGCGTCGGTCGGCGTCGGACGCCATTTCGGAACCGACCCGCACGCCTTTGCCGTGTGGGAACTGCCCGAACGCCCCCGCTCGCCCGACGGCTACGACCTCCTCTATGGCGCAGACTACACGCTGAATCTCGGCAGTGTACCTCTGCAGCTGGAGTGGCTCTACAGCGAGGGCAAGCGCGTCCAGGCGACGCACTGGCTCGCCGCGCGCATGCAGGCGCGTTCGCTCCCCCTGCAGCCTGAACTGACCGCGGCGTATCAGACCGCTTCAGGACAACTCAGCTGGCGGGTTGCGCTGCAGCAACGCGCGGGCGAGCGCGCCCAGCTGAACTTCACCCTGCGCGGGAAAGCGGGTACAATTGAGTTCGTCGCGTTCGGACTGCAGGGGGACTTATAACGATGGCGCTGGGACGACGGATTACACGGCTGATGAAGGCGCACTGGAACGAGTTGCTGGAGCGCGTGGACGCCATCATTCGCGAAGAGGAGGCGGAATCGGCGGCGCGTGGGGCTGCCCATCAGGAACTGGAGGACGCGCTGCAGCCGCCGCGTTTGGAGACGCCCCATACAGCGCCGACCCAAAGCGCGCCTTCGCCATCGGCGAGCGAGACCGAGCAAGAACGCGCCTTGCGGGTGCTGGGGTTGCCCCCTGACGCCGACCTGGCGGCAGTACGGCGCGCCTATCGCGAGCTGATGGCGCGCAGCGACCCGACGCGCTTCCCCGAAAATACGCCCGAACGCGCCAAAGCGGAGCAGATTCGTCAGCGCATCGAGCAGGCGTATCAGACGCTGCTGCTGCACTTAGACCACAGCGCACAGCGGTTTCGGAACCTGTCGGTGGATTAGCGTTCGCCCTGTGCGGCGCGTTCAAAGAGGGTCGCCAGCAGCATCGGCGCGGAGGGCGTCTCCAGCAGGCGGAACCAGAGGTAGCCCACCGCCCCGCCGCTGGGCAGGTGCACCCAGACCGCGCCGTCGCCCCAGTTGCGCCCCTGCGCGTCGTAGAGCGTGGCGAGCGGGAAGTAGGTTGCGCCTGCGGGGGCGAGACTGCGCAGTGCAGGTCGCCATCTCAAGTCGCCGCCCGCAGGGAAGGGGATGGGCGCGTCGCCTGTTGTCTTGATCTGCTCACGGTTCAGGCGGAACTGCAAGCCCGTCGCGGGCGGCGTTTCGAAGCCCGTTCTCCCTGCTTCGGGACGGTCGGAGCTGCCCGCAATCGGCAATCCGAACAGCGCGGCGCGGTTCGCCTCCTTGCCGTCGGCGTAGTAAAACGGGAACGGCGCGCTCGGCAGTGCGAGCAACACGCCCCCTGCCTGCAGATACGCCTGCAACGCGCGATCCACATCGCCCGGCGCGTTCACGCTCGCCCGATAGCTCTCGCCCGCTGCGTACACCAGCGCGGCGTAGCGCGGCGGGGTCAGTCGCCTCGGCGCGACGAGGTCGGCATATTCCAGCGATTCAAAGGGCAAGCCCGTATTGATAAGCCAGAACAACGCCTCCGATTGCGCGTCGGGCAGTAATCCAATCGTTTTGCCCTGCCACAGTCTGCGCAGATTCGCGACAGCGTCCCCTGTGAGCGCGACGAGCGGCGTCGCCATGCGCGGACGCTCCCCCAGACGCTTGAAGCGCGGCGCGTACTCGGCAGTGGCGCGCAACTCGCGCTCGCCATGCTCGACCGACGGCTCAATCTCGCTGCCCTCGTGCCACTCGTTGAAACTCGTAATCAGCGTCCAGTCGGGGTTCAGGTTCAGCACCGCCTGCCACTGCTTGCGGTACGCCTCGCCGTGGAACCGCTCTGTGCGGATGCCCGGCTTGCGGATTTTCGTGTCGTCGTAGGCGGGGATAATCGTGGCGCAGGCGATGCGTCCGAACTCGCCCGCCGTCTGCAACGCCTCGCGATAGTGCGCCTCGATCGTCGCCTGAATCGCCTCCAGCGGCTTGCCTTGCAACGCCAGCACGGGGTTATAAGTGTGAATCCCATCGAACACCCGCGCCGCGCTTCGCCCCAGCGAGTCGCCAATCGCGCAGACGCCCGGCGGAAACTCCTTTGCGATAGTTTCCCAGACCCACGCCCACTGCGCGAGGCTCAGCTGTTCCATCGCCCGCCCATACACGAACACGACAGGACGCCCCTCCACCTTCAAATAGGCGGGATGACGCCCGAACCGTTGCAGGATATGGCGTAGGTCGGGCAAGACGGAGCGCAGGTCGCCCGGCTGCGGAACTGCTTCATAATAGATACACACCGAGAGGCGATGCTTCTGCGCCGTATCCAATAAGCGGGGTAGCGGCTTCTCCTCATATCGCTCGACGCCCCACCACGAGTAGATGAAGCCGTCGATTCCCGCCCCACGCGCCCACTGACAGTGCTGCTCAATCACTTTCGGGTCGTTCGAGTCGTAAGCCCCCAGCACAGGGTAGTGTGTGGAGGTTGCTATCTGCTTGCGTTCGGAGTCGACGCCCTCCCAGTGGAGCCATCTGCCCGACAATTCGGGGTTGCCGTACCAGCCGTAGTAAAAGGCGAGCGTGAGTTTCGGCGGCGCGTTATAGCGAATCCTCGCGCGCGCCTGCAACGCCTGAATCAGTTCCCGCTGACTCGGGGGCGAACTCTGCATAAGGGATATAGTACCCTCACCCCGCCTTGAAAAAGTGATACATCGTGATGATGAGATACACGCCGCTGAGCGTCGCCGCGCCGAAAATGAGAAACACCCACCAGCCTGTGTCGCCGCCCAGCATCGAGAACATCGCAATCAGGTAGAGCGTGGCGGTGGTGAGCATCATCCACGCGAATCGTCGCGCGTGGGGGTTGGGCGGACGCACGATGTTGCGACACTGCGGGCACTCCTGCTCAGGCGCGTCGGTGGGCAGCTCCGCCTGACAGTAGGGACAGCGGCGCATGGCTCAGGCGGCGACCTCCACTGCGCCCGCGAATCGATTCAGGCTGTCGGGCATAGCATGGGGAGTGTACCCGACTTGTCCGCATGCGCAGAAGCCCGCTGGGGAACGGGGCTACCGCGTCCACAAACTGCTCAATAGCGCGCCGCCAATCCAGAGCGTCAGGTATGCGACTGCGCCGAACCGCAGCCAGCGACGCACAAACGGGGGGTTCCGACGACGATACCACTCCGCAAGCCCAATCGCCATCCCCAGAGTCAGAAACTTCACGGCGAAAAACGCGCCCCAGCTCAACTGGATGAACCAGTCCATAATCGGGTTGAACTCGGCCGCGTAGCCACGCGTAATGAGCCAGTAGGTACTCAGAGAGTCGGCGACCACGAGCAAAATCAGTCCCCAGGTCTCCTTGTGGCGCATGGTGGGAGGCTCAGCAACTTCCGTGCCAGAAGGTATAATCCCCGCGATGCAGGCGCGCAACGGACGGGACGGGAGCGCAAAAAAGCTGATTGCGTTCGGTTGGTACGGCGGCAAGTTTAGCCATCTGGACTGGTTGCTGCCCCTATTGCCTCCTGCGCATCATTATTGCGAGCCATTTGGCGGTTCGGCGGCGATTCTGTTGAATCGCGCTCCCTCGCCCGTGGAAACCTAAAACCGTTCACAGAAATCCGCACAGCCGATTGCTACTCAGGACGGAATTACGATGAACGGTATGTACAGGCGTTTATCATGAAACACCAGCTGCCCCTCAACCGAACCACAGCGTTCCTGACCCCTGCTTTTCGCACCTTCAATCAGCCGCTGCTTGCTGAGACAGG
>CAYYCA010000022.1:4334-12265 GCA_964470265.1 uncultured Fimbriimonadales bacterium
TTTGGGAGATTATCTCGGCGCATCTAAAAATGCCTCGTTCCAGCAGACTTCCTGTACTGATTATCGCCGCTGCCTATGATACCGCGCAGGAGTCGCTTGACAAGCGCTACACGCGCTTGCTCCCACATACCGCCGCCGACAAACCCGCTGACGCGCTCGGCGACCTTGAAATCGAGCTGTCGAGTCAAGGACATCCATATATCGTATACGAAGTCAAGGATAAGACGATAACCCCCGGTGATATTGACAGCGCTCTCCAAAAGCTGAGCGAGCGTACAGAGCTTCCCGCAGAATATGCCTTCGTATCCACGAAGCCAATCCCGCCAGCGGTCTATGACTACATTCAGTCGGTGAATCGTCAACAGCGGGCAACGGAGCTTCAGGCATTTGACTGCTTGGAATTTTTGAAACACTTCTTGCATCTATTCCACGAAAAGCATATGCAGTTCTTTGATAGATATAGAGAACTGGTACTCAACGAGCCTACAAGCGCAGTGGCTCAGAGGCTGAAGGAAAGGCTGCTGGAGTTGATTGAATCGGCGCAAGGGAACCGTTCCTCCGCCCAGTGATTGCTCTACAACAAGGTATAATCCCCCTCGCTATGGACGCCCAGAGTATCTACCAGAGTTTAGAGAACTGGCAAAAAGAGACGGCGTTGTTAGGCTCCATCAGCGGCGTGCTGGGCTGGGATCAACGGGTGATGATGCCCCCGAAAGCCGCTCCCCATCGCGCGAACCAGCTCGCCTTGCTGTCGGGGATGATTCATCAGCGTTCCACAGACCCGCGCGTGGGCGAATGGTTGAGCCAGCTGGAGCAGAGCGACCTGACCCAGCCGCCCGACAGCATTACCGCTGTGAACATCCGTCAGTGGCGACGCGAGTACGATAAACTCACCAAAATCCCCACCGAGCTGGTCATCGAGTTCACCCGCACGACCAGCCTCGCCGAGAAAGTGTGGGAGGAGGCGCGCGAGGAGTCGGATTTCAGCCTGTTTCAGCCCCATCTGGAGAAAATCGTCAAGTTAGTGCGCGAAATTGCGGAGTTGCTGGGGTATGAGCGCGAACCCTACGACGCCCTGCTGGACGAATATGAGCAGGGCATGACAGCGCAGGAGGTGGAGCGGCTGTTCGAGCCGTTGCGCCGCCGTACGCCCGAACTCGTGGCGCAGATTCAGAACGCCCCGCGTCAGCCCGACACGAGCATTTTACGCCGTCATTATCCCCGCGCCGCGCAGGAGGCGTTCTGCCGACTCGTCGCCGAGCGCATCGGATTCGACTGGCAACGCGGACGCTTAGACCCCACGGTTCACCCCTTCGCCATCCGCCTGACGCCCGGCGATGTGCGCATCACCACGCGCTACTATGAGGACTTCCTGAACCCCTCGCTGTTCGGCACGATTCATGAGCTGGGACATGCGCTTTACGAGATGGGGCTGCCCGAAGAATACTGGGGCACGCCGATGGGCGCGTCCACCTCGCTCGGCGTCCACGAGTCGCAATCGCGCATGTGGGAGAACTTCGTGGGACGCAGCCGCGCCTTCTGGGAGTATTTCTACCCCATCGCGCAACAGCACTTCGACGCCCTCAAAGACACCCCGCTGGACGACTTCGTGTTCGCCGTGAACGCCGTGCAGCCGTCCACGATTCGCGTGGAAGCGGACGAGGTGACCTATAACCTGCACATTATGTTGCGTTTCGAGCTGGAACTCGCGCTGCTGCGCGACGAGTTGCAGGTCGCCGACTTGCCCGCGGCGTGGAACGAGCGGTTCAAGGCGTATATGGGATTCGAGCCGCCGAACGACGCGGAGGGCGTGCTGCAGGATGTCCACTGGTCAGGCGGGATGATTGGCTACTTCCCGACCTACACGCTGGGGAACCTGTACGCGGCGCAGCTGTTTGAAGCGGCGGAGCGCGACCTGGGCGACCTGCACGCGCAGTTCCGCAAGGGTGAGTTTGCCCCGTTGCTGGAGTGGCTGCGCGAAAAGGTGCATCAGCAGGGGCAGCGCTACCCTGCGAAGCAGTTGATTGAGCGCGTGACGGGCAATCCGCCGAGCGCGGAACCGCTCCTGCGCTATTTCGAGCGCAAATTCACCCCCATGTACGGGCTGTGAAACGCAATTCGCGGGCAAATCGTGTATAATAGGGGTTGGCGAGGAACCATCGCGGAGAGGCTCGGTTCTAGGCGACTTTCCTCACCAACCCCACCACACACGGGAGGCGCGGATACCCCGCCCGCGCCTCCTGAAAAAAAATTTCGGAGCGAGGTTGTATCCTTATGACTGCGCCCGCAGCGCAAAGGTTCCCGACGAATCGCAAAAAGCCTTGTTTTCAGGGGTAAAATTGCCCTATGGCGCACCATCGGATTGTGGGGATGGATCCGTATATCGAGGCGCAGGCGTGGCGCGACTTCCATACGAATTTTATCGTCGACATTCGAGGCGCTATAATGCCCCTTCTCATCCCCAAGTATATCGCTCGCATCGAGGAGCGCGCCTACAATGACGAGGAGTTCGAGGGGGCGCGTGGCTACTATCCCGATGTCGCGGTAGAAACCGTTGAGGCGGACGCGCCTTACGAGAGCGGTGGAGTCGCCACAACGGCAAAAATCGTTTTGCGCTCCGTCCCTACACTGGTCGGGCATCGCGAACGCTTCATCGAAATCTACACGCGCGTCGACCGCCAGCTGGTGACGGTTATCGAGCTGCTCTCCCCCACGAACAAGCGCCCGAACTCAGTAGGCAGGCGCGAGTATTTGGACAAACGCCGACAACTGCTGCACGCGCGTGTGAACCTCGTAGAAATCGATCTGTCGCTGCAGGGCGAACGGATGCCCACCAACGAGCCGCTCCCTGAAGGCGACTACTACGCGCTGATAGCACGCGGCTATCGCCTGCCCGTCGTGGAAGTTTATGCGTGGAAAGTGGGGCAACCTTTGCCGACCATCCCCATCCCGTTGCTGCGCGAAGACCCTGATGTGCTGCTGAACCTGCAGGAAGTCTACGAGCAGGTCTACGCCCGTGTGCGTTACGACCTGCAATTAGATTTCAACCAGCCCTTGCCGGAGCCTTTAGCGCGATGAAACGACCGATTCCACCGCTGGCGCACTGCTTGGGGATTAATTGCGAGGGGGAGCGCTACGCCGTCGGCTTGATGGCGGGCACTTCGCTGGACGGGGTCGACGCCGCGCTGGTCAAACTCACGGGCGCAGGCGATGCAATCCAAGTCGAGACCCTTGCGACGCATCACAGTCCCTACACGCCCGACGAGCGCGCGGGCTTGCAGCGACTGATTTACCGGGGCAAGTTAGCCAACCTGTGCGCGTGGGACGCCTATCTGGGCGAGCGGTTCGCGCAGACTGCACAGGAGCTGATTCAGCAGGCGCAGCCCCCGCGCGTGGACTTCATCGGCTCGCACGGGCAGACCGTGTGGCATGCGCCCGAAGCGACTTTGAAAGGCAAACCCACGCCCAATACCCTGCAAATCGGGCAGCCCGATGTGATTGCTGCGCGTGTGGGCGTCCCTGTCGTCGCCGATTTTCGCACGCGCGATATGGCGTACGGTGGGCAAGGCGCGCCGCTCGTGCCCGTCGTGGACTGGCTCCTGCTGCGCAGCGAGACCGAACATCGCCTCGCGCTCAATATCGGCGGCATGGCGAATGTCACCGTGCTGCCTGCGGGCGGCGCGCCGGAAACGATTCGGGCGTTCGACACGGGGCCCGGCAACGCGCTGATTGACCTCGCCGTCGAGATTTACACGCAGGGCAAGCTCACCTACGATAAAGACGGCAAGTATGCATCGGAGGGCAAAGTCAATCCCCTCCTCTTAGAGCATCTGATGATGCATCCGTACCTTGAGCAGCCCCCGCCGAAGTCGACAGGGCGCGAGATTTTCGGCGAGGACTATCTCGACGCGATTATTGGCGCTTTCAAGCCGAAGTTGCGTCCGCTCGTCGCCACGCTGACGGAGTTCACGGCGGCGTCTATCGAGTTCGCCCTGCGACGCTTCGTGTTGCCCGACTACCCGATTCAGCGCATTATCGTTTCAGGCGGCGGCGTGCATAACCCCGTGTTGATGAAGCGTTTGCAGGCGCGCCTGCCCGACACAGCAATCGAGCCATCGTCGCGCTACGGCGTAGACCCCGACTTCAAGGAGGCGATTGCCTTCGCCGTGTTAGCCGACCGATTCCTGCAGGGCTTGCCCGCGACCTACCCCAACACAACAGGCGCACGCCAGCCGACGCTCGCGGGGAAACTCTCGCTCCCCTGACCAGTCGACGCCATGCAAGCGGGTATAATCCCCTCACTATGCGCGAGCGTCGGAGAAAGCCCTTCCAACGCTATTTCACTGTCAGCGAAGCCAACGCGCTGCTACCTGAACTGCGTGTAAAACTCCTCCGCCTGCAGGCGATGCTGCAGCGACTGCGCGAGGAATACGGCGAAAAGGAGCTGGAACTGCTCCGACTCGAACGCTCCAACGGGAAACACCCCGAATGGGGCGAGTCCAGCGTGGCGCGCGAAATCCACAAAGCCGTTGACGAACTCTACAAGATGGGGGTTTACATTAAAGACATCGATCAGGGAATCGTGGACTTCCCCCACCTGCGCGAGGGACGCGAGGTGATGCTCTGCTGGCGACTCGGCGAGGAGCGCGTGCAGTATTATCATGAACTCGATTCGGGCTTTCGCGGGCGCAAACCGCTCTGGGAGGACTGACCTATGCTCTGCGTCCGCGCGCCTGGGCGGGTGAATCTCATCGGCGAACATACCGACTACAACGACGGCTATGTGCTGCCTGTTGCGATTAGCCTGGAGACGCGCGTCTACGCTCGCCCTCGCGAAGATACACGCTGCGTCCTCTACTCGGACACCCTGGACGAACAGGCGGAGTTCGACTTGAGCGCGATCCCCGAACCTGCGCAGCTGCCGTCAGGGTTCGTTCGCTATGTGGCGGGCGTGGCGTGGGCGCTGCAACAGCACACAGGCGGCGCGCTCACTGGGATTGACGCCACCGTGTGCAGCGACCTCCCCCTGGGCGCGGGGCTGAGTTCCTCCGCTGCGCTGGAGGCGGCGTTCGCCGTGCTGTGGAACACGCTGAACGAACTACATCTGGACAGGCTGACGCTGGCGCAGCTGTGTCAGCGGGCAGAGCATCGGTACGCAGGCGTGCAGTGTGGGCTGATGGATCAGGCGGCGAGCCTGCTGAGCGAGGCGGGACACGCGCTCTTTCTGGATACGCGCACGCTGTTCACGCAGAGCGTTCCCCTGCCCCCCGATTGGGCGATTGTCGTGGCGGATACGGGCAAGCCGCGCGCCCTCGCGGAATCGGAATACAATCTGCGTCGGGCGCAGTGTGAGGCGGCGGTGGGGAAGTTGCGGGTTATTCTCGGCGAGGAGGTGAACGCCCTGCGCGATGTCAGCCCGGAGCAAGCCGCGCTGTACCTGCCGCTGATTACAGAGCCTGCCCGCCGTCGCGCGCGCCATGTGATTGGCGAGAACGCCCGCGTGTTGGAATTTCTCACGGCGTTGCGCCATGCGGACGCACCGCGCGTGCGGAGCCTCATGCTCGCCTCACACGCCTCGCTGCGCGACGATTACGAAGTCAGCTGCGCCGAGCTGGACGCGATGGTGGAGGCGTGTATGGGGGCGGGGGCAATCGGCGCGCGCATGACAGGCGCAGGATTCGGCGGCGCATGCATCGCGCTGGTGGAAAAAGCGCACGCCGAAAAGTTTCTGCGGGATGCGGAACGGCGCTATCAGTCGCAGGCGACTTTCGAACCGCGTTTCTGGGTATGTGAGGCCGTGGGCGGGGCGAGTGGGTGCTGATGAACGCTTTTGGGGGTAATAATACCAACTGGGGGTTCAAGCGAAACAAATTGTCGGCGGGACGCCGACGCTACGAACACGCTTCGCGTAGCGTCGGCGTCCCGCCGACGATATGGATTACTTGAGCCATAATCGGCATAACACCATGTTATGTCACGCCGCCCGCGACAGCTCGCTGGTGGTGACGCGAGTGTACAGCCGATCGAGCTTAGCAACAATCTCTTTACTGACCTCGCGGATTTCGTTCAGACACTGCTCTGCGCGCGCCTTATCGCGCTGCTCCATTGCCTCTACCGCCTGGGCGGCAATCTGGTGTAAGCGTTCGTGGGGCGGCTCAATCGCCTGAAATTCGGGCAGATGCCCGAACTGCTGCATCCCAACCGAGTAGTACCATGTCCCGAGAGCGCATTTTCTGTGCGACACGAGCTGGTCGCGCGGAATCATCTCGCCGTGATGCACCATCCGCTCCACGCGCTCGACCCATTTGAGGTGCGCGCGCTTAAAGGTCTGGATTTTCTCCTCGAACGACTCCTGCTCCGCGATGCGGAACCGTCCGAGAGAGAACATGAGTTTCTCTACTGCAGCAGAGGTCTCCGTGTTTTGCTCGTTCAATCGCCGGATAGCCTCGATTTGAGCGTGGACAATCTGGCTGGTCTGCTGGGCGTTTGCCGCCGCTTCTTCAGAGAGCGTCGCCATCTGTTGCAGCGCGTGTGAGGCTGTTTCCGCACTGGCAAGCATTTCCTGGCTGGCGGCGCTGGACTGCTCGGCGATGGCGGCGATTTGCTCGATCTCGCCGAGCGTCATGTCGGCGGAGTGTTGTACCTCCTGCATGAGCGCGACCGACGAGTTGACCTGCTGCGCGATTTCGTCGACGGCTTGAAGAATGGTCTGGAGTCCTTGCGCCACCTCCTGCGAGACGCGCCCGCCCTGTTGCACGACCGTCAGGTTCTGCTCGATGGCTTGTACGGTCGTGTGGGTTTTTGCCAGTACCTGGTCGATGATTTGCTGGATCTCTTTACTTGCCTGCGCGGAGCGTTCGGCAAGTCGGCGCACTTCATCGGCGACGACGGCGAAGCCGCGTCCCGCCTCGCCTGCGCGGGCAGCCTCGATGGCGGCGTTGAGAGCGAGCAGGTTAATCTGCCGCGCGATTTCCTCGATTTTGCTCAGGATGTCGGAGACTGCGGCAGACATCGTGGCAAGTTGCTGGATTTCGTCGGCGGTATGACGGGTCTGTTGCTCGATTTGCTGCATGACCTGTTGCGACTGGTTCAAGGCGGCGCGTCCCTCGCTGGCGACTTGAGTGGTGCGGTCGGTCACCTGCTGAACGCGCTGGAGCTGCGTCGCCGCTTCGCGGATGCGCTGCGTAATGAGGTTGACGCGCTCCACGCCGACACTGGCGGACTGGGCGGTCTGCTCTGCGCCCTGAGCTACTTCCTGCGCCGCCTGACGCACCTGATGCACGCTTTCGGTAACGCTTTGAATCTCATGAGCGAGGTATTCGACACCGCGCGCGGTACCCTGCGCCATGCTGCCGACCTGCACGGAACGCTCGGCGGCATCTTTTAAGCCGTCAATCATCGCCTGCACGCTCTGCAGCACCAGGTTGGCTGTCTGACGAGTCTCCTGAAGCGATTGCACAAAGTAATCCATCGCCTCGTTATACTTCCGGGCGATTGTGTCGTCGTCGGTCTGCGCAGTGATGCGGTGGAGCAGGTCGCCTTGATGCAGCGCGGCAATTGCCTGTTCAACACGCTGAAGTTGCGACTGCCACTGCTGGGCGGCTTGGCGCAGTTGGGAAATCGTATCGGTAGTTCCATCCTCCTGAGAAGGCGTCTGAGAAGCGTGGCTTTGCCAGCGCAGCCTCAAAGCAAATGTGATTCCCGCGCTCACCAGTCCCACGAGGATGGGCGCAACCCCGTTGCAGATGGCGCCAACAACGCTTGCGACGCCGATTGCAATCAAAAACACGCCCATTTCGTACCATCGATTCTGTGAAAATACACGCTCGTTTCTCATCGATCCACCATCCTCTGCGAGTTGAAATATCATCGCTATTATAGGCTGAGGTTCTGAAAAAATAGAGAGTGTGGAACAATCGCTTTGGAGGCGG
>CAYYCA010000022.1:12365-13712 GCA_964470265.1 uncultured Fimbriimonadales bacterium
TACGCCACTGCCGCGAGCTGCAGCAGGGTTTATGGTACATCGGCGCGGCGTTCAAGAATCTCAGCCGCGCCGATGAGTTATGGCTCAGGAAGTTATTTCCGTAGCTGGAGGTAATCGTTAGCGCCGTTAGTAGCCATGATAAGTGTCTCGAAGTTAAATCGTCCCTTTTTACCCCAACGCCTGCGACAAGGCCATCCCCACCCCAACCCTCAGCAGCGATATCACTTCCCCCGTAAACGGGGGAAGTAGAAGGCAGCTGGCAAAGAGGACGATTTTATTTTTGAGGAGCATACCACCACTACCTCTACTTCGGCAAAAACGGTATCCTGCTGACTGGATTTACGCCCGGTTCACCATCGTGCTACTCAATCGGTACAGGAACGGGAAAAGATCGCCCCATGTCAAGGCGAAAGGCTTCTGTGCGGTAGCTACCTTGTACGAGACGGCGCCCGACTCCTACAATATAGCGCCCGTTCGGTGAGACGGCATTTGCCCTGATGAGCGCCTCGCTTTCTTGGAGCAGCCCCCTGCTTCGGCAAAATTCAGTGAGGTCAATTCCTCTCCAGCGATTCCTCTGGCGTTGCCACAAAACCGCGGTGTTTCCAGTTGTACCTACTACGATGAAACCATTGTAGTCAATTCCATTCGAGGGAGCAGGGGTTGCGTAGGAAAAATCAGAAAAAGCTTCCCAACGCCAGCCAAGTTGCCTATTCCATACGCCACTTTGGGGCGCATGCAAGCCGACAGTGCCAGAAACAATGTCACCGTTTCCCGATATGCTCGCAGCACGCGAGTTGTTACAGATCTCATCACAGAAAGATGCGGCATTGTTGGTCAATAGGCGCACAGTTCCCCGATCCAGTACAAATGCGACACTGTCTGCCATAGTCGCAAATTCCGCGGAGCACCGAGTGTTTCCCGTTAGTGCTTGACCAGTGTACGATATTGACAAGACTTCCGATGTAGCAAAATGGTCTGGTGAGAAGCAAGGGTGGGAAAGCGCGATATTTCTATATGTAGCGGAGCAAATCGCCCAAGTAAAGCCCTTTGCGGGACCAACAGCAGCTTTATTCAAGTTTACCGCAGCCGTTAGGTTAGAGTTAATATCGTCCACAGAGCCGGTCGCGATATAAGCATCAGGGTGCGGAAATACAGAATAGTGGCAGCTGCCTGCCAAACTCCAAACTACGGGCAGTCCGCCAACTAGATAGTTCGCTTGATCGAGAGTGGCAGTTGCTCCACCCACGTAGTTACCGTCGGGAGAAATTGAAAGAGCAAAGCTGTGGTTTGTGTCTGAGCCATAGTGCAAGATATTTAGATGCCCGTTTCTAAATATCCAGCCGCGTG
>CAYYCA010000023.1:0-7774 GCA_964470265.1 uncultured Fimbriimonadales bacterium
GATGGACAAAATCCCACGCATCGTGGTCGCCAAAGTGGGCTTGGATGGGCACGATCGGGGCGCCAAGGTGGTCGCCCGCGCCCTGCGCGACGCTGGCTTTGAGGTCATCTATACGGGGCTGCGCCGCACCCCCGACGAAGTAGCGCAAATCGCAATCCAGGAAGACGCCGACATCGTCGCGATTAGCATCCTGTCGGGGGCGCACATGACCCTCGTGCCGAAAGTGATGGACGCCCTCAAGCAGCGCAACGCCGAGGATATCCTCGTCATCGCGGGCGGCACGATTCCCGACGACGACGCCGAGAAACTCAAGCAGATGGGGGTCAAAGGGGTCTATCCTCCTGGTACGCTGATTGAGGACTTCGTGGCGGACATTCGGCGCATGCTGGCGGAGCGCGACGGCGCTGCGACACCCCATGCCTGAACAGCAGGAAATTCCGCGCCTGTGGGGTACAATCAGGGCGTGGAGGCTAAATCGGTTATGAAGCGTGCAGCGATAGGTTTTCTGATGCTGTGCGGCGCGGCGGCGTTGGCGCAGGCGCCCTTTACGATTGTGCGCCCGCAGGACGGCGCGCGCGTGCGCGAAGTCGTGCAGTTCCGTTTCCCCATCCGCAGTGTGCCACAGGGCGGCTTTATCGGCGTGAGCATCAACGGCAAGTTCATTGAAGCCGTCGCCCCTGCCGCGCTCGACACCGACCGCGAACGCGGGCACTACATTTACAAGTGGGACACGAAACGCTTGAATGTGCCCGACGGCGAACATACTGTTGAGCTGACCCTCTATGCCAGTCCCGAGGGCGGCAACGCGCGTATTCTGGGGCGCAGTTCGGTGCGCGTGCAGGTGGAAAACGAAATCAAACCGCCTGCCGAGGGCATCGCCCTGCGCTACCGCTGGATCCCCGGCAAAGTCTACCGTTATGACCTCAAAGGCGTCGTGAAAGAGGTCAACGAAATCCAGTATTCTGGCTTGACGCCCGAAGAGAACATCCTGATGGAAATCACTTTCAAGGGCGACCTGAGCGTGCTGGATTTTCGCAACAATCTCGGATTGATTTCGTGGACGCCCGTGCCCCCTGCCATCGAAATTCAGGGCGGGCAGGTGAATGTGATTAACTCCGACCGCATGGCGCCCGTGTACCAAGAGGTGGAGACCTCGGGGCGCATTCGCTATCAGGTAGCGCGGCTTGCCGACTCGCAGCAAGCTGATGTCTACTACTACTGGGTGGAAGACCTGCCGCTGCTGCCCCCGCGTCGCTATAAGCCGGGCGACCGCTGGAGCGCGACAATTTTGCTCGGCGACCCGCTGGCGTCGGGCGACATTAACCAGATTGGCGAGCGGATTCCTGTGGCGGCGCGACTCGAGCGATTCGAATGGGAACGCGGCTACAAGTGCGCTAAAATCATCTACGAGTTCACGGGCAATATCCCTGGCAAGCTGGATTTGGGCGGTTTGGAGCTGGAGAAGCCGAAGAGCAAGGTGCGTCGCGAGGTCTATTTCGCCTACGACATCGGGCAGGTGATTCGCGTGAAGACCTCGCTGGAGCTTGAGGGCACGATTCGGCGGGATCAGTTCGGCGGCGGTTTTGGCGGACCGGGTGGATTCGGCGCGCCGCCGGGGTTTGGCGGTCGCGGCCCGGGCGGGTTCGGCGGCGCGGAAGATGACGGCGGCATGGCGGGCGCACCGCGCGGCGGACCACGCGGAGGTCCCCGAGGCGGCGCGATGGGTGTACCCGGCGCAGGCGGTCTCGGCGCGCCCGGTGGACAACCTGGCGCCTTCGGCGGCGGCGCACAAACCGGCGCACGCAACATCATCAACCGATTCGTGGTCGAGTTCGATATGGTTCTGAACCGAATCTTCTGAGATGACCAGCCCAGCAGGATTGGAGCCTCCACGCGAGCGCATGGAAGAAGAGCCAAAAGCGACCTTCATGGAGCATCTGGAAGAGCTGCGCAAGCGCATCTTCCGTGCGCTCATCTACATCATGCTGGGCTGGATTGTCGGTTTCGCTATTACGGGCTATGTCTATGATTTTCTGGCGGGTCCGCTCCTCGCCACAAAACCTGAGGGCGCGAAGTTCGTCTTCACCCACGCGACGGAGCCGTTCTTCCTGAAATTCAAGCTCGGGCTGATTATCGGGTTGATTCTGGCGATGCCCCTGCTCGCGCACGAAATGTGGGGCTTCCTTGCGCCGGGACTAACCAAACAGGAGCGTCGCGCGGTCAAGCTCATCGCGCCGTTTAGCCTCTTTCTGTTCTTTATGGGCGTCGCGCTGGGTTATTACATTTTGCCCGCCGCATTCAACTTCTTCCTGAGCTACCTGAAGGACTTCCCCGAAGCGCAACTGTATCAGAACCCGTGGCAATATGTGCTGTTCGTGGTGAAGATGATGTTCGCCTTCGGGATTGGCTTTCAGATGCCTGTGGTGCTGATGTTCTTGGCGCATATCGGCGTGGCGACGCCTGAGATGATGTGGAAATACTGGCGTCAGGCGATTTTGATTATCGGCTTTATGGCGGCGTTGCTGACCCCGTCAGGCGACGCCTTTTCGATGCTCGCCATCGGTCTGCCGATGGTGTTCCTTTACTTTTTGAGCATCGCGCTGGTGGCGCGCATTGTCAAGAAGAAGCGACGCCAAGCGCTGCGCGTGGAAACGAAACAGAGTTCCTAAGGAGCAGCCTATGGGTACCGCCTACACCCCTGGATTGACGGTCAGCGCAAATACAGTGATTCTGAAAACCCGCCGCCTGCCCATCAAGGGCGAGGTGCTGGTAAAGGAAGGCGACACAGTGCAGCCTGATACGGTGGTTGCGCGCGCTCTGCTGCCGGGCATTCTACAGACTGTGCGCGTGGCGCAGATGCTGGGCATCGAGCCAAAGCAGATTCACAGCGCGCTCAAGGTCAAAGAAGGCGATGAGGTGGAGAAAGACCAGATTATCGCCGAAACGAAGGGCTTTCTGGGGCTGTTTCGCGGGGTGTGTAAGTCGCCCGTGAAAGGCACGGTGGAGCTGATTTCGGAGGTCACGGGGCATGTGGGGGTGCGCCAGCCGCCGACGGTGATCGATGTGAACGCCTATGTGCAGGGTCGCGTGGTGAAGGTGATACCGCAGGAGGGCGCAGTGATTGAGACGCAAGGCGCGTTCGTTCAGGGCATCTTCGGCGTGGGCGGCGAGCGACGGGGCGCGCTGCGCGTGCTGGTTCAGTCGCCCAGCGAAACGCTCACCGCGCAACATATCCCCGACGATGTCCAGGGGCAGATTCTGGTAGGCGGCGCAGCGGTGGAGGCGGACGCCATCCAGCGCGCGGCAGACCGCGGCGCGGTCGGAATCGTCGCAGGCGGCATCCGCGACACCGACCTCGTGAAATATCTCGGACGGGACATCGGCGTCGCCATCACAGGCTCCGAAGACATCCCGCTTTCCATCATTATCACGGAGGGTTTCGGCCCCATTCAGATGGCGAACCGCACTTTCCGCTTGCTCAAGAGTTTGGAAGGGAAAACCGCTTCAATTAACGGCGCGACGCAGATTCGCGCGGGCGTCATCCGTCCCGAAATCATCGTGCCGCTGGAAGACCCCAGCCATCTGCCTGAATCGCCCCCCGCGCGTGAGGCGCAGATGCTGGATATTGGCAGCTCGATCCGGGTCATCCGTGAGCCTTACTTCGGGCGACTGGGCAAGGTCGTGGAACTGCCCCCTGAGCTGATGGAGATTGAGTCGGGCACGCACGCCCGCGTGTTGAAAGCGCAGCTGGATGACGGTACAATTGCGGTCGTACCACGCGCGAATGTGGAGATTATCGTGGAGGAGTAGCGATGCGCAAGCACTCTGAAGCTGAGACCACGCGAAACGGGCAGGCGCGTATCCTGCTCGTGGAAGACGACCCCGTGCTGTGTGAGACGCTTCAGTATAACCTGCAACGCGAGCGGCTGCAGGTGTTCGTCGCCGACAACGCCGAAGACGCGCTCCAGCTGTTCCACGAACACCAGCCTCATCTTGTAATCCTCGATGTGATGTTGCCCAGTCGGAGTGGGTTCGACCTGTGTCGGATTATTCGCCAGCATAGCCAGACGCCCGTGCTGTTTTTGACGGCGCGCGCCGCCGAAGAGGACAAGATTCGCGGCTTCGAACTCGGCGCGGACGACTACATGGTCAAGCCGTTCAGTGTGGCGGAGCTGACGGCGCGGATTCGCTCCATCTTGCGCCGCACGAGACCCGAACCGCCCCAGCGCATCCGTTTCGGCGAGGTGGAGATCGATACCGAAGCGAAGCGCGTCTACCGCAACGGCGTCGAGACGCCGATGACCCCCAAAGAGTACGCCCTGCTCGTGCTGCTGGCGTCTCATCCTGGCAAAGTGTTCACCCGCGACCAGCTCTTAGACCATGTGTGGGGCTTGGGGACTTATGTCAGCCCGCGCACGGTGGATGTCCATATCCGCTGGCTGCGCTCGAAGGTAGAGCCTGACCCCAACAATCCGCGCTATATTCAGACGGTGCGCGGCAGCGGGTATCGCTTCGAGGCATGAGTTTCCGCTGGCTGCCCGCGTCGCTGCTGCTGAGCGCAGGGCTGCTGTTGCTGACCGCGCTGCCGAACCTGTCGGGCGCGTGGCGTGAGGCGCTAACCGTCGCAGCGTTGGGAGGCGTCCTGCTCGCGCTTTACTTCGCCCGACGCATCTACGCCCGATACGAGGGGATGCGCCAGCAGATTGCCGACCTGAACGAGGAGCTGGAGACGCTAAATCTGGAGCTGACGCGCCAGCAACGCCGCCGACTCGCGCTTATCGACGGCATGCCCATCCCGTTGCTTATCTGCGACGAAAACGCTACGCTTTGCCATGCGAATCGCGTCGCGCTGGAGTGGTTCGGTTTTCGGCATATGACGGGCAAATCGCTGCTTGCGCTCACCTTCTGCTACGACCTCTATCTACTGCTGCTCAAAGCCGCGCGCCGACAATCGACCGTCTCCGCTGAAATCGCCTTCAGCTTCCCCAAAGAGCGCCACACCGACGCGACCATCTGGTATCTCGGCGAAGCCGACTCGCGTCATCTGTTCGCGATTGCGTTGGTTGACAAAAGTGAGTTGCTGCGCCTGGAGCAGGTGCGACGCGATTTTGTGGCGAATGTATCGCACGAATTCCGTACCCCGCTGGCGTCCATCCGCTCGCTGGCGGAGACCATCCACGACGACCCTGATATGCCCCCTGAAACGCGCCGACGGTTTCTGAGCCTGATTATTCAGGAAGCCGACCGCCTGACTCGCATCGCCGACGACCTGCTCACGCTTACGCGCGCCGAGTCGATGCAGCCTGTGAAAGAGGTGTTTGAGTTAGCGTCCCTGATCCAGCAAGCCATGCAGGAGATGGAAGCGGAAGCGCAGCGCCATCAGGTAAGCCTGCACGCAGAGCTACAGCCTGACCTGAAACTGCTTGCGAACCGCGACCAGATTCTGCAGGTTGTGCTGAACCTGCTCAGCAACGCCATTCGCTACAACAAGCCGCAGGGCAGCGTGACCGTGCGTTCTTACGCCCAAGACCATCAGGCGGTGATAGAAGTCGCCGACACCGGCATCGGCATCCCCAGCGAGGCGTTGCCCCGCATCTTCGAGCGCTTCTATCGCGTGGATAAAACCCGCTCCCGCGAAGGCGGCGGTACAGGGCTGGGGCTGGCGATTGTCAAGCATATCGTGGAATCGCACGGCGGCACGGTGGAGGTGGAAAGCGAGTATCGCGTGGGCAGCGTGTTTCGGGTGCGGTTGCCGATGTATGCCGACACGCCCGATAGAACCGCTTCGTAGACGGTATAATCTTCCTGCCATGCGTGCTTTCACCGTCGACGAGGATATCCGCACGGCGTGGACACTGCCGGGCTGGGTATACACCGACCCTGAAGTCTATGAACGCGCCAAAAACTCTGTGTTCGCCCGAAGCTGGCAACTGGTCGCCGATACCGATGTGGTCAAAGTGCCCGGTCAAGTTTATCCCTTCACCCTGCTTGAGAACTGCCTCGACGAGCCGCTTGTGCTGACCCGCGATATGCAGGATACGATTCACTGCCTTTCGAATGTCTGCACACATCGGGGCAACCTGGTATGTGAGACGGCAGGCAACGAGCGGTTTCTGCGCTGTCGCTATCACGGGCGACGCTTCGGGCTGGACGGCAGGTTCCAGCACATGCCAGAGTTCGAGGAGGCGCAGAACTTCCCCACGGAGCGCGACGACCTGCCCCGCGTGCCCTTCGCGCTCTGGGAGAAGTTTATCTTTGTGTCGCTTGCGCCCACCTGCTCGTTTGAGGAGTATATCAAGCCTGTCGTAGAGCGCGTCGGCTGGATGCCTATCCGCGAGTTTGTGTTCGACCCCGCCCGCTCGCGCGACTATCTGGTAAGAGCGAACTGGGCGCTCTACTGCGACAACTATCTGGAGGGGTTCCACATTCCCTTTGTACATGCAGGGCTGAATCAGGTTCTCGACTACGGCAGCTATCGCACCGAGCTGTTCCGCTACTGTAACCTGCAGGTTGGAATCGCGAAAGGGGGCGAGGACTGCTTCGAGCTGCCCCCCGACTCGCCCGATTACGGGCAGGACATCGCCGCCTATTACTTCTGGATGTTCCCGAACCTGATGCTGAACTTCTACCCGTGGGGTTTATCGATTAACATCGTGCGCCCGCTTGGCGTCGACCTGACGCGCGTGTCGTTCCTGAGTTATGTGTGGGACTACTCGAAGATTGGCGTCGGGGCGGGGGCGGAGCTGGACAAGGTTGAACGAGAAGACGAAGCAGTTGTGGAAGCCACGCAGCGGGGTGTGCGCTCGCGTCTCTACGAACGCGGACGCTACTCCCCCACCCGCGAGCAGGGCGTGCATCACTTCCACAGACTGCTTTGCGAGTTTCTAAATGCAGAATCAGTATAATTGAGGTATGGGCAATCCGTTTCCTGGGATGAATCCCTATCTGGAAATGTTCTGGCGGAGCATACACAGCCGCCTGAATGTGCAAATCTGCGACGCCTTGAACGACCAACTGTCGGAAGATTTGGTTGCTATTATCGATGAGCGCGTCTATGTGGAGTTGCCTGACCTTGAGAGTCGTCCGGTGTACCCCGACATCCGAGTTTTGCAGCGTCGCCGCCCACCGAAGGATGCGCCTGAACCCACCGCGCCTATTGCTGTCGCTGAGCGTGGGCGACCTGAGCCTCTGTTCATCGAAATCGATAGCGAACCAATTACCGAACGCTTCGTCAACATCATCGAGGTACACGGTGAGCGCGTGATTACCACCATCGAGATCCTCAGTGTGGCGAACAAAATTCGCGGTACAGGGCAGGCGCAGTACCTCAAAAAGCAGGTGGAGACCATCGAGGCGGGCATCAACTTGGTGGAGATTGACTTGCTGCGCACGGGCGAGTGGATTCTGAGCCTGCCCGACGGCTATATCCCGGCAAAGTACCGCACGCCCTATCGCGTATGCGTGTTCCGTGCAGAGCGTCCTGGCGCACGCGAGTTTTATCCTATCCCACTTGAGGAGCCGTTGCCTGCCATTAGCGTTCCGCTTCGGGCAGGCGAACCCGATGTGGTGCTGGAACTCCAGCCCCTGATCGACCGTGCCTACGAACAGGGACGCTACCACCGACTGATCGACTACACGCAAGACCCGCCCCCGCCGCTCACCGACGCCCAAAGGCAGTGGATTGACCAACTTCTGCGCGAGAAGGGGTTGCGACAGTAGCGCCTACCGCAAAAAAAATCGCCTGCTGTCGCCTGAAGTTTGTCACTTTGCGCAT
>CAYYCA010000023.1:7874-13662 GCA_964470265.1 uncultured Fimbriimonadales bacterium
CGCCTACCGCAAAAAAAATCGCCTGCTGTCGCCTGAAGTTTGTCACTTTGCGCATTTTGTGCAATATTTGTGTATCAGTGAGGCAGCTCGCCTCTACATGTTGTACTTTTTTTTTCGACGAAGCGACAAACATCAGGCAACGGCATTCCTGCCGTCGTGTTCTACCGATTGGGGGTTCAAGTAGTGTAATACCAATCGCGCGTTTAAGTAGTGCAAATCGTCGGCGGGACGCCGACGCTACGCGAAGCACGTCCGTAGCGTCGGCATCCCGCCGACGATTTGTACTACTTGAAACCTCAGTTGATATTAGCATCTTGCCCTACGGAGGACGCTTAGTTGAAGGATTCTGGCACATCACAAAGTATTTAACTCTGCGGTGATACCCATGTTCAAGGGCGTGCCGCTGACGCTGGGCGTCGAGGAGGAGTATCAGATTGTGGACGCGGAGACCCGCGCACTCGATTCTTATGTCTCGAAAATCCTCCCCGATGGGCGGGTGCGATTACAGGATCAGGTCAAAGAAGAGTTCATGATGTCGCAGATTGAGGTGGGCAGCCATGTCTGCTCCAACATTCAGGAGGTGCGTCAGGAACTGTGTCGGCTGCGCGGCGCGCTCGTGGAGATTGCCGAGTCGCAGGGCAAGCGCATCGTGGCGGCGGGCACGCACCCGTTTTCGCGCTGGATGGACCAGACCATCACCCCACGCCTGCGCTATAAAGCCCTTGAAGAGAATATGCAGGACATCGCCCGCCGCCTGCTCATCTTCGGGATGCATGTGCATGTGGGCATCGGCGATTTGGAACTGACCATCGATATCTTTAATCAGGCGCGCTACTTTTTGCCTCATCTGCTTGCGCTCTCCTGCAGCTCGCCGTTCTGGGATGGCAGGCGCACAGGGCTGATGTCGTACCGCAGCGTGGTGTTCGAGACTCTCCCGCGTACGGGCATCCCCGACTTCTTCGCCTCCTACGCGGATTACGACCTGTTCATGAGTACACTGGAGCGCGTGGGCGTGATTGACGACCGCACGAAAGTCTGGTGGGATGTGCGCCCGCACCCGAAATACAAGACGCTGGAGTTTCGCGTGTGCGATGTGTGTACGCGCATTGAGGACGCCGTGTGCATCACGGCGATTGTGCAGGCGCTGACGGCGTTTCTGGTGGATTTGCGGTTGGGGAACCGCTCGTGGCGGATTTACCATCGGGATCTCATTCGTGAGAACAAGTGGCGTGCGGTGCGGCATGGTGTGCGCGGCGAGCTAATCGACTTTGGGGCGGGGAAAAGCGTCCCCTTCGACGAGCTGGTCGAAGAGTTGCTCGCGCTGCTGCGTCCCTACGCGGAGCAGCTCGGCAGCTGGGACGCCGTCAAGCATGCCCGTAAAATCGTCAAAGAGGGTACCAGCGCAGACTGCCAGCTGCGCATCTACGACGAGACGGGCGGCGACCTGAAGGCGGTCGTGGACTGGCTCGCCGAGGCGACGAAGGCGGGGACAAGCGCTTGCTCCCCGTCGCCTACGGCTTCCCCGCCGCCGCCTTCTTGAACTTTTCGTAGCGGTCGCGAATCTCCTGCTTCACCGATTCGTCAATCGAGGCGTCCTTCTCCAGTAAATCTACCGCCATCTTCTGATACTTGAGCGCGTTCTGCACATCGCCGTGCTTGAAGTAGGCGTAGGCGAGTGTGTCCAGAATCATCGGGTCGCGCTCTTGGGTGAGTTCGACGGCGCGTCGGGCAATCGTAATCGCCGCCTGATAGTCGGGCGACTGGAGCGGCGGGTTGGTCTCGTCGTCCACAATCGTCCACGCAATCTGGTTCAATATCTGGGCGTTGTCCTTGAAATCGTTCTGCGCCAGTTGGAGCGCGTAAGCATACGCCTGCTTCTCGTCGGCGCGCAGTAGCGTCTCGAAGCGAATGACCTTCAGCGTCGGAAACTCGGTGTATTTCGGGATCATCTCGTCGAGTTTTTTGAGCGCGTCCTCATACTTGCGCTGCTGCATGAACTGGACATATTCTGCATAGTCTTTCTGGATGGCTTCCATCTGCTCGCGCTGGCGTCGCTGGCGCTCGGCTTCGGCTTTCCAGTCGAACTTGCCTGCCACCACTTGCTCCAGCACGCCGTCGAGACCGTCCATCGGGTGTCCAATCCACACGATGCGCTTCTGCTGGTCAACGACGAACGCGGTGGGGATACCGTCTTGCCCTGCGGCGTCCATCCACGCTTTGGCGATGACGCCCTTGGCGTTGTCGACCGCCACCACATAGTTCATCTTGTCGCCCATATCCTGCACAAACTTCTCCACGCGCTGGATGTGGGCTTCGGGGTTCTTCTCGTCGACGCGCTCCCACACGCTGACGCCGATAATTGTCACTTTGTCTTTATATTGCTCGGCGAGTTTGGTCAGGTGGGGGATAGTCTGTCGGCAGGGACCGCACCATGTTGCCCAGAACTCGACGACATAGACTTTACCGGGTTCAAACTGCTTGACGGGTTGCCCTTTAATCCACTTCGCGACGGGGAGCGCGGGCGCGGGGTCGCCCACTTTCAACTCCTGCGCCCAAGCGGTGAGCGCAAACAGCAGCGCCAATCCAACGGATGCAAGTCGCATGGTCTTCACCTCTACCGCATAGTATACCAGTGCGCCGTGCAGGAAACGCCACGATTTGCTCGAATTTCGTTCGACACGGGAGGAAACCGATGCGAACACTCTGGACAATCGGCTTGGCGATGGTGATGGGCTACTGGGGGCTAACGGCGACTCAGCAAGCCGCCCCTGCCCAAGCGAAGGCAATTAAGTTATTCAACGGACGCGACCTGACGGGCTGGAAAGCCTATCTTGCCGACCCGAACGCGAAGATGGAAGATGTCTGGCGCGTGGAGAACGGGATTCTCATTTGCAAGGGCGAGCCGCTCGGCTACATTTACACGGAGAAGGACTACACGAACTACATTCTGAAACTGGAGTGGCGCTGGGCGCCTGGCAAACCGCCCGGCAACAGCGGCGTGCTGCTGCGCGTGCATGGCGAACATAAAATCTGGCCCCGCTCGGTGGAGGCGCAGCTAATGCATATGAATTCGGGCGACTTCTGGCTCATCGACGGCGCGCCGCTCGTGACCGATCCCGAATACATCGACAAAAACGCCGAACGCCATCGCTGGCGTAAGAAGACTGCCGAGAAGCCTGCGCCTGAGTGGAACCAGTACGAGATCATCGTGCAGGGCGATAAAATCACGCTCAAAGTGAACGGCGAGGTGGTGAATGAAGGTTCTGGCGCGGAGATTGTGGCGGGCAAAATCGCCCTGCAATCGGAAGGCGGGGAGATTCACTTCCGAAATATCGAGTTGATTCCCCTGGAGTAGTCCGATGGTCGATCGGATTCGCAAAAGTTATGAACTGGGCGAGCTAACCGAAGAAACGGCGGGCGACGACCCGTTCGCGCTATTTCGGCAGTGGCTGCAGGACGCCCTGAACGCCGAGATTGTCGAGCCGAACGCGATGTGTCTGGCGACTGTGGATTCGCAGGGCAACCCCGACGCGCGGTTCGTGCTGCTGCGCGGGTTCGATGAGCGGGGGCTGGCGTTTTACTCCAACAGTCGCAGTCCGAAGGGTAGGCAGCTGGCGCATCGCGCGTATGCGACGGCGGTGTTCTGGTGGGGCGCGCTGGAGCGTCAGGTGCGCGTGCGGGGGCGCGTGGAGCGGGTGGACGACGCGGAAGCGGACGCTTATTTTGCGACGCGCCCCCGCGGGCATCAACTCGCGGCGTGGGTTTCGCCCCAAAGCGAACCTATTCCTAACCGCGCATGGCTCGAGCAGCGCATGGCGGAGGTAGAACGCCAGTTTGAGGGCGTCGCCGTGCCGCGACCATCCTACTGGTGGGGCTATCGCCTTGTGCCTGACTCGTTCGAGTTCTGGCAGGGGCGTCCTAACCGCCTGCACGATCGGCTGCTCTACACGCGCCAGCCTGACGGAAACTGGAAACGGGAGCGACTCGCGCCATAATACCAGTCGGGGTTTCAAACGAGACAAAACCTTCGTGGAACGGCGCGCCCGCTGTTGTTTGCCCTCACCCCCAGCCCCTCTCCCACCGCGTGGGAGAGGGGAGTTGAGTGCGTGCGCCACGTTGTAGGGTTCCCCCTCTCCCGCGTCGCGGGAGAGGGGGCAGGGGGTGAGGGCGGAATGCGACACTTGAAACCCAAGTTGGCATAAGAATACCCAAATCGCCACCTACGCCGAGATTCCTCGCCTTCGACTCGGAATGACAAGTTCACCTTCGCGAAAACCGCTTTGTCATTCCGAGCGGAGCGAGGAATCTCGCCCTCTCAAAACCGATAGGTAGCGACCTGACTTAAGATTCTTCCCTCGGCTTCTCAGGCAGCTCCTCCAGACTATTCAACCCGAAGTAGTGTAGAAACTGGGGAGTGACGCCGTAGAGGGTGGGTTTACCCGGCGCGTCTTTGCGTCCGAGTTCCTGAATCAACCCGCGGGCGAGCAGTTGCCGCACAGTGTGACTGCTGTCCACGCCGCGAAGGGCGTCGATCTGCGCCTGTGTGATGGGCTGTTCGTAGGCGATAATCGCGAGCGTCTCCAGCGCGGCTCTCGAGAGCCGTTTCTGCGGCGGGTTCAGTAGCCGTGCGATATAGAAGGCGTATTCGGGCTTCGTGGCGAGCTGATAGCCCCCCGCAAGTTGCATCAGCTGGATTGCGCCGCGCTCGGCAAGCTCCGTCTGCAGCTCGCGCAGGGCGGTTTCGACAGCGTCGGCGGACTCGCCCGTCGCCTCACAGAGTGTCTGAATGCTCAGCGGCGCTTCCGCCACGAACAGCAGGGCGTGAAGAATCGATTTCAAATCAGGCTGTGGCATCGGGAAAGGTATACGATTCAGGCAGGGTTTCTCCTGCTACGGTTATATTAGTCACGAGTTCAAGTGTTGCAAATCGTCGGCGGGACGCCGACGCTACGCGAAGCGCGTTCGTAGCGTCGGCGTCCCGCCGACGATTTGCAACACTTGAAACCTCAGTAGGTATTAGACCTTCTGCGCTACCGCCGCGAGGCTCACGCCAAACGGCAGGTTGAAGCGCAGCAGCAGGCGTGTTTCCCAGTCCTGCAGGCGTATCAGGGCGCGATTGACCCACGCAGGCACAGGTACGACCGTCGCGGCAGGCGCGCCCGGACGCAGTCGATCCAGCCAGCGCGTTAGCGCAATCAGCGGCATCAGCACGCATAGCGAGTAGGAGAGCTTGCGCACCTGAAACCCCGCCTCGCACAGGCGCGCCTGCAACGCCCGCGCCGTGTAGCGACGATAATGCGCCAGCGCGATATCGTGCTTGCTCCAGAGCCAGCGGTAGGCGGGCACAGTGATAATCAAATAGCCGCCTGGCTGTAGCACGCGATACAACTCGTGCAGGGCGGGGCGGTCGTCGGGCAGATGCTCCAGCACATCGAGGGCGAAGGCAATCTGAAACGATTCACTGGCGAAGGGCAGCGCCTCCAGACGCGCTTGCACGACGGGGAACGTGCCGCGCTGACGGGTCAGGCGCAGCGCCTCGCGCTCGAAATCGACGCCGACGGCGAACCCCAGCGTGTTCAGCTCGGCGAGCAGCGCGCCCGTGCCGCAGCCCGCGTCCAGCATCGCGCCCGTGAGGGAAGGCAAGTAAGCAGAGAGCAACGCTCGCGCAAGGCGACGCCGCGCCACGAACCACCAGTAGTCGCCCTCGCGCTCATACATTCGTCGGTATTCCTGAGGTTGCATAGCCCAAATCTTTCGTCGGCGGGACGCCAACGCTACGCACTGTACC
>CAYYCA010000024.1:0-6174 GCA_964470265.1 uncultured Fimbriimonadales bacterium
GCGTCGGCGTCCCCGCCGACGATTTGCATTACTTGAAACTCCACTTGGTATAAGTCCCCACTGACACAAATCGTCCGCTTGGTGCGACGGCATCCTGCCGTTGTGTGGTGCGCTGGGACATCGGTTCGTGCGCGACGGCAGAAATGCCGTCGCACTAAGCGTGTCCTCGATGGGCAGACGATTCTTTTTGGTAAGCGCTTATAACTACGAGATCGCCACCCCATGCCGACTCTGGCGCGCCAGCGTAGCGAGTGTTGCGCTGGCGTAATGGCTTCGGGTATACTCTATGGCGTGAGCCGGTAGCTCAGTGGTAGAGCAACGGACTTTTAATCCGTGGGTCGAGGGTTCGAATCCCTCCCGGCTCACCAGAGCCTCTACCGCGCCTTCACGGTCTCATCCAGCCACTGGCGAATCGCTTCGAGGGCGGCAGGGTTGATGGTCTCCTCTATCTCAGCGTACTCGGTAATCAGCCCCGTGCGCGCCTTCTGGAACAGGTGGTTCAGCCCCGCCATGCGCCGAATGGTGACGCGCCTGTTGCCCCCTTCGCGCAGGGCGCGCTCGATGGCGGGTAGGTTCTGGTCGGGATCCACCTGCAAGTCCAGTTCGCCGTTCAGCGCCAGCACTGGGCAGCACACCTTGCGCAGGTACTCCGCCGGGTCTAACTGGATGAAGGTGCGGAACCACGGGCTAACATAGTTGCTCGCCTGCATGCGCAAGGCGTTTTTCTGAGCGTCGGGGAGTTGCGACGCGCCCGCGCCGAGCGATTGGACAATCGCCTCATAAATCGCCTCTTGTGCCTTCGCGTCGTCCTTTTCGCGCTTGAGGATTTCGAACACACGCCGCTGCAGGGCGCGGTTGCGCTCAATGAGCGGCTCGGCGAGGTTCGATTTGCGAGCGATGAGTTCCGCCTGTCGGTAGAGAATCTGCTCGCCCGTTACGCCAGAGCCTGCGAGCATAATCAAAAACGCCACATCGCGCGGGGCTTTGGACGCGGCGACGGCGCCCACCAATGCGCCTTCGCTGTGCCCCAGAATGCCAATCCGCCTGCGGTCAATCTCCTTGCGCGTTTTGAGGTAGTTCACGGCGGCGAGCGCATCGTCCGCAAAGTCGAGCGTGGTGGCGCGGCTCATGTCGCCCCCAGAGCCGCCGACGCCGCGGTCGTCCATGCGCAGCGTCGCATAGCCCGCGCGGGTCAGATAATCGGCAAGCACGAGGAACGGCTTATGCCCGAAAATCTCCTCGTCGCGGTTCTGCGCTCCTGACCCTGTGAAAAACACAATCGCAGGGAACGGCGGCTTCCCTTCGGGCAGGGTGAGCGTACCTGCCAGTTCGATTTTGGCTTTGCGGTTGGGCACGCGCACTTCTTCAGTTCTGTAGGGGAAGGGCGGTTTGGGTTCTTGCGGGCGTTTGGGCTTGGGCGGTTCGCCCCGCGTGAGCGTCAGCTTGAACTCACCCCCGCCCTGTTTCCAGACTCCGTCGATGCGCTTGCCGTCCTCGCTAAGCGTCCCGACGAACTCGCCTTGCACCGCGTCGGATTTGAGTGTGATTTGTCTGCCCTCGATCTGCACCGAGCTAACGGGAATGCCCTGCGCGCCCTGATCGGGGCTGTCGATGGTTGCGCTCCATGCGCCCTCCGGGCCGCGGCTGAGGCGAAACACAATCCGCAAACGCTGCCCCGCCGCTTCCAACACGCCTGACCAGACGCCCTCGAAGCCTTCCTGACGCCTCACTCCTCGTCCCCTGTCCAGTAGTTCGGCGGTTCACGGGTAATGGAGATGCTGTGCGGGTGGCTCTCGCGCAAGCCAGAGTTTGTGACGCGAATGAAGCGGGCTTTCTCGCGCAGCTCTTGCAGGTTCCGCGCGCCGATATAGCCCATACCGGAACGCAGACCGCCTACCAGCTGATGAATGGTTTCCGAGAGCGGTCCCCGATAGGGCACGCGCCCCTCCACGCCCTCTGGCACAATCTTGCGCGGGTCGGTCTGATAGTAACGGTCGCTGGAGCCTTGTCGCATTGCCGCCACCGAACCCATCCCGCGATAGACCTTGTAGGCGCGATTGCGGAAGATTTCGATCTCGCCCGGCGACTCCTCGCAGCCTGCGAGCAGGTTGCCCAGCATCACGGCGCTCGCGCCCGCCGCTAACGCCTTCACGATGTCGCCCGAGTAGCGAATCCCACCGTCGGCGATGATGGGTACATTGAGCTTCTGCGCTTCGGCGGCGCACTCCATCACGGCGTAGAGTTGCGGCACGCCGACGCCCGACACGACGCGCGTGGTGCAGATCGAGCCTGCGCCGAGTCCCACGCGAATCGCGTCCGCGCCCGCCTCCACCAGCGCGCGCACGCCCTCGCGCGTCGCCACATTCCCGCCAATCACCAGCATCTCTGGCAAGGCGCGTTTAATCATCCGTACGGCGTTCAGCACCCCCGCCGAGTGCCCGTGCGCCGAGTCAACCACGATAAAGTCCACGCCCGCATCGGCTAAGGCGCGCGCCCGCTCGACAGGCTCACGCATCGGTCCGACCGCCGCGCCCACTACCAGCCGACCGCGTGAATCTTTGGTGGCGTTCGGATGCTGGCGAATCTTGAGCAGGTCTTTGATGGTAATCAGCCCGCGCAGCTTGCCCTGCTCGTCCACGATGGGCAGTTTCTCGATCTTGTGGCGTTGCAGAATCTGCTCGGCTTCCTCCAGGTTCGTGCCGACGGGAGCGGTAATCAGGTTCTCGCAGGTCATCACCTCACGAATCGGGCGGTCGTAGTTCGTCTCGAAGCGGATGTCGCGGTTGGTCAGGATTCCCACCAGGTAGCCCTCGGCGTCGGTGATGGGCACGCCGGAGATGTGATACCGTTCCATCAGCGTCAGGGCGTCGCGCACTGTGTGGTTCGGCGAGAGGTAAATCGGATCCCAGATGACGCCATGCTCGCTGCGCTTGACGCGATCGACTTCCAACGCCTGCTTCTCGATGGGCATGTTGCGGTGAATCACCCCCACGCCCCCCTCCCGCGCCAGCGCAATCGCCATCCGCGACTCCGTCACAGTGTCCATCGGCGAACTCACAATCGGAATACGCAGGCGAATCTCCCCCACCAGCGTCGTACTCACATCCACCTGATCGGGCAACACTTCCGAGTGGTTCGGCAAGAGCAACACATCGTCAAAGCTGAGCGCCTCGGTCAACTCGTGCATGCAAAACGCCTCCTGTGGCGGTTAATTGTACCTGCTGGGCTATCTCTCGCCGAACGCAAACAACACGGTCAGCAAGTCCGCGTCGTCCACGACTCCGTCGCGGTTCACATCGGCGGGGTGGTTGCAGCGCTGGGTTCCGAATGCGAACAGTACGCTCAGCAGGTCGGCGTCGTCCACGACGCCGTCCTGATTCACATCGGCGGGGTGATAGTCGCTCAGGATAAGGAGATAGTCAAAAGTCGCCACGGGCGCAGGGGTTCCCGCGCCGCCCGCCGTATCCACATATAGCCCGACCTGTCCGCCGTTTTGCGCGACTGCTTGCAGCGACGGGAAATCGCTGAGCAGGCGCGGCGAGCCGCTCAGCTCGCGCCAGTGGAAACCGTCTTCACGGTCGTAGAAGAAGCGCACGCGCCCCGTGTCGGGTTCATAGCGGATGAGCAAGCGCGCGGTGTCGCCGCTGCTGGGATTCCACACGATTCCGCTCAGCCCCGCCCACTGATAGACGCCGCTTTGCTCGTGCCCGCCGCTCACTGAGAGCCAGTTGTTATTGTCGGGTAAGTAGACCAGATGAAGGTTGAAATAGTTATCGGCGTCGCGCAGCAGCACGATGCCCGCCTGCAGATACGCGCTGGAGAGACCATTTCGCTGTAGGCGCACGCGCGTCTCGATGCTCCACGCGCCGCGCAGCGCAGGCACGGAGAGACTCGGCAGGTTGCGGATGTTGTTCAGGTTCTGATAGAGTGTGCCCGCCTGCGCCGTGAGGTGCAAGGCGTCGTCGGTAAACGCACGGCGCGCCGCATCGAGTGTGTTCATGGGATTATTCCCCGGAACCTGCCAGCTCCAGCCCAGTTGCGCATCGAAGTTGCCGCGAAAGTCGTCGAACTGGGGCTGGCTAAATGCGGACGCGAACAAGAGTAGCAGTGCGGCAACAACAAGGAGTAATCTACTCATTAGGCGGTAGTTACTGTTTTTTGCCCTCACCCCTAGCCCCTTTCCTGCGGTGTGGGTAGGAGGGTAAGCTAACAGGGACGCTGCGTTGGGGGGCGGCGGCGCTATGTGAGTCTGCTTGTTTACCCTCACCCCCAGCCCCTCTCCCACGGCGTGGGAGAGGGGAGTCGCATGTGTGCGTCGCGCCGCCTGCTCCCCCTCTCCCGCGCCGCGAGAGAGGGAGCAGCAGATAAGGGTACACGGCGTCGCCTCAACCTGTGGAGACGCGAGTACGATGTTCCTCGCTTTCTCAACCTCACCCCCCAGCCCCCTCTCCGTAAACGGAGAGGGGGAGCAGGCAGCGCGTGGCACAGGCGCGTCCCTCTCTCCGCGTGCGGAGAGAGGGGACAGGGGGGTGAGGTTCGAAAGAGCAAGCGCGTCAAGAGCCAACCAGACTTTCATCTTACAACCCCACATACTCGAAACGACTGATAATGACCTCCACTTCGCGTCCGTCGGTAGGCGGCTGCCCGTCGAGCAGCCACAGATTCAAGCGCGGGTTCTCGTCGCCTGGTGGGGGCACAAAACTGCCTGTGTAAGTCCACTCAGCGACGATTGCGCTCGCGCTGGACGGGTCGGGGCGATGCCCGCGCACGCTTCGGAAGTAAAGCCGCCCCGGCTCCCAGCGGAAAAAGTGAACCGACTGGCGGATATTGGCAGGCCACTGGAATGTGTGCTGCGGATGCCCCGGATCGTGCGGACGAATTGTGTAGTAGCCGTTCGGGCCCGCTGGTCCCTGAAATCGCGCGAATTCGATATCGATCTCGCGGAAGCCGTGCTGGGGCGTGTCGCTCCAGGTGAACAGCCCCAGCACCACTCGCGGATCGAGGTTATGCACTTCGCTGTCCAGATAGAACCGATAGGTTCCATAGCCGAGCGAGCGGGTGCAGATGACCTCCGCGCACTCCCAGCGGTTGCCGTTGCGCGTGATTTTCAGGTGCAGCCTGCCCCGCGCGTCGACCCAGACATTGCAGTCGGCGTCCGAGAACAGGTTCGGTCCAGGACCGACAGGCGTCGTATGGCGTTTTACACGCCATGTATAGCCTGAGAACTGAATCGTGCGTGTGTATTGCATGGGCTTATCGGATGTTCGGGTCGTTCTGGTTCGGGTCGTCGCCGCCGAGTTGCCAGTTCCAGGGGATTTTGACCGCGCCGCGGCGCAGGGCTTTCACATGCCCGTCTGCCCAGACCAGCACAGCGACCTTGCCGCCGTGGCGGTAGCGCACCTGGAAGGCGGCGTTCAGGTTCGCGCCCAGTCCGTTGAAGTCGCGGTCGATGCGATCCCACTCGTCGTCCGTGCGCGCGGGGTTGCCGCCCCAGCCGTTGAGTAGCCCGGGCGTCCACCAGAACAGCGCGCCGCAGTTGCCCGCCCATTCGCGGTTCTGTGTGCCGTCGCCGTACACGATGGTCTCAGCAGGGTGGGTCATCATCGCGAGCGTGGCGGGCAGGCAGGGCGTGAGGTTATTCGAGCAGCGCCACTGCGGGTTGTTGGGACCCAGCATGCGTCCGCTGCCCCCGACGCGCTCGCTCATGCTGTACGCCAGCGCGTCGCGATAGGTGGCGGAGGGGCAGCTGCGCACCTGCGGCGCGGGGCGTTGCCCGTTCGCGCCGTCCGCGTAGCTCTCGAACTTGCCCTCGCCCATATACGGCGAGATTAGGAAGTGCCAGATTATCTCGCGCGCGACTCCAGGGACACTCCGCGCGTCCAGATAGCCGATGGGGAAGCTCTCGTCGTAGTCCTGCACATACATATTCGTCGCCAGCCCGACCTGCCGCGCATTCGAAGAACACTGCGTCTGGCGGGCTTTCTCGCGCGCCTGCGCAAACACCGGGAACAAAATCGCCGCTAAGATGGCGATAATTGCAATCACAACCAATAACTCAATGAGTGTAAAACCATACTTGCGCATAATACACCTCCATCGTGGCTTGGACATTCCTGTCCAAGCGCAAAGTTCAGGGCACGGACAGGAATGTCCGTGCTACGGGCGTGGCTTGGA
>CAYYCA010000024.1:6274-13467 GCA_964470265.1 uncultured Fimbriimonadales bacterium
TCCAAGCGCAAAGTTCAGGGCACGGACAGGAATGTCCGTGCTACGCCCCTCTCCCACAGCGTGGGAGAGGGGCAAGGGGTGAGGGTTTAGCACCCGTTGCCGAACGCGAACAGCACGCTCAGCAGGTCGGCGTCGTCTACTATGCCGTCGCTGTTGATATCCTCGTCTTGGCAGTCGCCCGTGTTGCCGAAGGCGAACAGCACTGCCAGCAAGTCCGCGTCGTCCACGCAGCCGTTGCCGTCCACATCGCCCTGCAGCGCAACGGGGATGTTGGTCTCAAAGTAGTCGAACTCGAACGGAATCTGGTTGCCGCAACCGCATGCGTTGTCGGTGTAGACGCCGATGCGCACGCCCGGCGTGTTCAGCAGGTTCACGATGTGCTGATAAAAGTCGTTGCCCCAGCCGCCTTGTTCATACACGCCGCCGTTGAAGCCGTCATAATCGACCCAGCCGTTCGTGCCCGAGTGGCGGAACTGCAGGCGAATGGTGTTGACTTCGCCCGGCACGCGCTGGATGCGCACGCCCATCCAGTTGCTGTCGGGCGTCCAGGCATTTGTGACGCGCTCGCCCCAGCGGAACTGGTCAGGATTTTCCGTCGCGGTGGGTCCCTCAGCGTTGGTAGAGCCGTACACCGTGGTCGAGTCGCCGATAAACGGCGGGGTGCGCGTAATCAACACCTGAAAATAGCGCGTGGCGTCTACCGCAATCACAATGCCCGCCTGCGTGAAGTAGTCGGCAGGCACCTGGCTCCAATCAGTGCGGAAGACCGCTTCGATGTACCAATCCTCAGGTGCAGGCCCGACGACGCGCAGTGTGGGCACATTCTTGTGGCTGTTGAAGGCTTCGAACATGCCGCCGTCGCGCGTGCTGATGGTCATCGAACTGCTGCTGAACGAGACAGCGTTATCAAACAAGGTACACAATGGGTCGTTGCTGGGCAGCTTCCAGCTCCAGCCTAGGCTGAAGCCGCCGTTGAAGTCGTCGCGGTAGGGTTGCACATACGCTGTGCCTATCAGCGCAATCGCTGCGAATAGGGAAACGAGTGTCCGCTTCATAGTCTTGAACCTCCTTCGGTAAGAATGGTCGCGTGCGAGTCTGGAACGGCGGCGAGGGCGTTCGCCAGCGCCACGGTGCGTCGCACGACCAGTGCGCCGGGGATGAGCATGCGTTGCGGGCGTGCGTCGCCTGTCTCCAGCTGGTGGAGCAGCATCTGCGCCGCGAGGTAGCCCACCTGATAGCGGTCGTGCTGCACTGTGGTCAGCGCGATGCCCATCCGCCGCGCCCAGTAAGAATCGTCGAAGCCCGCGACCGAAATCGCATCGGGCACCGGAATCTCCATGTCGCGGCACTTCTGGATGAAGCCGATTGCCATCTCGTCGTTGGCGCAGAGGACGGCGGTGGGCAGTTCCTTTTGGCGCAGCAGTTGCGCCGCCGCATACGCGCCCGATTCGGAACCGTAGTCGCCCTGCAGCACCCACTCCTCACGCACGGGAATCCCGTGTTGCGCCATCACGCGCCGAAACGCCCGCTCGCGCTGGTGCGCGCTCCAGTGGAGGGGGTGTCCCTTGATGAACCCAATCGCGCGGTGCCCCTGCTGGATGACCCACTCCGCTATGCTTGCCATCGCTGCGTCGTTGTCGATATCGACCTGCGAAAGGAGGTACTCATCTGGCAGCGTGCTACCGACGGCGACCACAGGCAGCGTGGAGTAGTGTTGCCACTCCAGCAGGGGCGACCCCATCACGGGCGCAATTAGAATCGCGCCGTCGATGGAACCGTTGTCGATGCGTCGCCAGATGGCGGCCGGGTCGTTGGTGCGCGGGGTAATCAAGCGGATGTCGTAATCGCGCGGCTCGAGGTACGCCAGCACGCCGTCCAGCACATCATGGGCGTACACATTGTGGGTCAGGCGGGCATGTTGCGGATCTAGCACGACGCCGATGGTGGCGGTGCGACGGCGGGCTAAGCTGCGCGCCACCGAGTTCGCTCGGTAGCCGAGTTCGTGGGCTGCGCTCAGCACGCGCTGCGCCATATCCTCACGGTACAGATGACTGCGCCCTTGCAGGATATTCGACGCTGTCGTAATCGAGCATCCTGCGCGTTCTGCCACATCGCGGAGCGTCGGCTTGCCTCGCATCGTTCCAGACTCCGTTGCCTGCTATAGAAACGCTTCTAAAAAACATCCCTGTTTTATGCTTAGAGTGACCCTCTCTGGCTATAAAAGCGTTTCCAAGCGACTCTATTATAGCACAAATTTCGCCTCGATGTCAAGGGGATGTCAGGAAAATGCGCCTGATTCGCCTCGGTCGCCTGTTTAGGTATCCTGTATCCTGTGCGAGGCAACCGATGAGGAACTGGAAACGAAGACTGAGCATGACTGTCGCAATCGCCGTTAGCGCGACGCTGATTGCTCTCGCGGGCTGCGCCAAGCAGGAGCCGGAATCCGCCGCTACACCCCCACCCGACAGCGGAACCGCGTTGCAGCCCGCAGCGCCGCCGCTGCCCGCCCCCCAAGCGGAGCCGTCGGAGCCCCAACACGCTCAGGGCGCGCCCGCGACAGCGAAAGCTCCCGACGATTTCCCCCTGCCCATCCACGCGGGGTTTCAGGTTAAAAAGACGATGCGCACAACCGCAGGGGACTTCAAAGGCATGCAGGTAGAGATTGTAGGCAACGCGCCGCCGCAGACAGTCGCCGAGTTCTACGAAGCCGAGTTCAATAAGCGCGGGTTGAAGGTCAGCAAAATGAGCCAGCAAACAGAAGAAGGCGAGGAGTCGCTTGTGCTGGGGCAGTCCGAAACTGTCACGGCGGGCGTCGCCGTCGCCAAACAGGGCAATCAGACCCGCGCCGTGCTGTCATGGAGCGAGAAGGCGAATAAAACCAGTCCGTGAATCGTGTGAGACTGGGCTGCGTTTGCGGGGACGCCGACGCTACGCGCGCCGTTCGTAGCGTCGGCGTCCCCGCCAACGGCGCTGGATCTCATAGCGTTGCAATTTGGCAGGAACCCTCTCACGCAGGGTGAATAACCGTTCAGTACGGAGGGAACAACGATGCGATTCCTCTTAGCGACGCTATGCTGGGCAATTTTGGTAAGTAGCTGGGCGCAGGGGCTGCAGGCGGGCGCCGCAGCGAATAAGATTACTCCGACCAAACAGGTCTACCTCGCGGGCTACGCTTCGAACCGACCCAACACGGGCGGCGTGCATGACGACATCTGGGCGCGCGCCGTCGTCGTGCAGGTCGGGCAGGAACGGCTCGCAATTGTCGTGTGCGACCTGCTGGGGCTGCTGCGCGACGATGTGCAGAAAATCCGCCAGCGGGTCAAGTCCGTACCCCCCAATCGGGTGATGGTGCTGTGTACTCATGTCCACTCCGCGCCCGACACGATTGGGCTGTGGGGACCGACCCGCGCGCAGTCGGGGCGCGACGAGGAGTATGTGAATTTCGTCATCGAGACCGTTGCGAAGACCGTCGATGAAGCGGCAAGCAAGCTACAGCCTGCGACCGTCGGCTTCGCGAAGACGAATATCGAGGGCGTCGCGTATAACTACCGCGTCGAGAAGATACTGGACACCGAAGCCGCCGTGATGCAGTTCCGCAGCAAGACGGACGGCAAGGTCATCGCGACGCTCACGAACTTCGCCTGCCATCCCGAAGTGCTGAACAACGACCAGCTGACCTCCGACTTCTGCCACTGGTACTATCAGACGGTGGAGTCGAAGGTGGGCGGCGTGGCGATTTTCGCGAACGGCGCGCTGGGCGGGATGATTTCGCCTGCGGCGAACCCTGACCCGAATATTCCCAAAGGGCGCGACTGGGCGCGCGCCGAACGCTACGGAACCACCATCGCGAACAAAGCCCTCGAAGCGATTGCGAACGCCCGCTTTACCGACGCCGTGCAACTGGAGCATCGTGAAGCGACTTATACGGTGGCGATGGAGAACGAGGGCTTCCGCGCTGCGATGGCGGCGGGCGTCATCCCGATGGGGGCGTCGCTGAGCGGCGATAAACTCACCACCGAATCGCACCTCATCCGACTGGGCGACGCGGTCATCTTCACGATGCCAGGCGAAGTGCTGCCGAACATCGGGATTTTGCTCAAACGCCTGCTCGCGCCCTACGGCGACCCCGTGTTCCTCTTCGGGCTAGCGAACGACGAACTGGGCTACATCCTGAGCCTGGAGGACTACTACTTAGACCTCTACAGCTACGAGCGTAGCATGTCGGTCGGCTCAGAGATTGGACCGGCGATGGTGCAGGCAGCGCGACAGATGATGGGGCAGCTTGCCGTGCGCAAGCCCACAGGCGCGACAGTCGCGCAGGGCGAAAAGTCGCCTGTGGAGCAGGAGCTGGAGAAGTATCTGCAGCGGTTCCGTCCCGACCGCGCGGGCAGCTTCAAGGCGACCTATCGACTCGTGCTGGAGGGCGCGGGCGAGTTCTACCTGCGCATCGCCGACGGCAAAGCCACGCTCAGCAGGGAAGGCAGCCCCTCCGAGGCGGCAGTCACCATCAAAGCCCCTGCGGAGGTGTTCCTCGCGATTATCAACGGCAAGCGCGACCCGCTGGACGCCTACAACACAGGCGAGTTGCAGATCGAGGGCGACATCGGCGTCGCGCAGTATCTGTTGTTCGTGTTTGAGTAATTCATTTGGGACTTTAGGCGTCATAAGCGCCCTGAAGGTGAAATCGTCTCTCACTGAGGCGCACCTCGCTGGGGGCGATGTAGGGGCACGCACGGGGGCGTGCCCTGCACCGTATGTTCGCGGCGTGCTGGCAGACAGGGCACGCACGGGGGCGCGCCCCTGCGCAGGGGCACGGTTCCCACGCCTTGTTTTGCACGATGGGAATGACATATAGGCAGGTTTCAGGACGACCGCATTTCTGAGGGGCTTATTTTTCAGGTATACTACCCCTCGTATGAGCAGTCCAATCGGTCGCGAGGTGTTGCAAGTTCCTGTCGAGGAGGAGATGAAACGCTCCTACCTCGACTATGCGATGAGTGTAATTATCGCCCGCGCGCTCCCCGATGTGCGAGACGGTTTGAAGCCCGTGCAGCGGCGCATTTTATATGTGATGCGCGAACTCGGCTTGACCCCCGATTCGCAACACACCAAGTCCGCCAAAGTGTGCGGCGAGACCACTGCGAACTACCACCCGCACGGGCAGGAAGTGGTGTATCCCACGCTGGTACGCATGGCGCAGGATTTCAACATGCGCTACCCGCTGGTGGACGGGCAGGGCAATTTCGGCAGCGTGGACGGCGATCCTCCGGCGGCGATGAGGTACTGTCTCACAGGCGAGGCCTTAGTGCGCACCGAGCAAGGGCTGATTCCCATCGGCGAACTTGCGGAACAGGAAGAGATAGACCTTCAAGTGCGCGCGGCGGGCGGGCGGATGCAACGCGCCTCGCGCTGGTTCGACTGCGGCGAACACCCCACGCTGCGCATCCAAACGCGCTACGGTTTCGAACTCACGGGCACGCCAAACCACCCCGTGCTGGTGTGCCTCGCCGATAGCACCGGCAAGCCACGCCTCGCTTGGAAAACGCTGGATAGCCTACAGGTGGGCGATTACCTTGTGATCGATAGGGGCGCTGCCGATGAAGTGCGTGACCTCGTAGACCTGACGCCTTATCATCCCGTTCTGCCCGAAGGCTCGCGCACTCGTCGCCACACTCTGCCAACGCAGTTAGACGAGAACCTCGCGACGCTGATGGGCGCACTGGTAGCCGAAGGCACGCTCAGCGAGACACGCATCGAGTTCACCTGCACTCCGGGCGAGTATGCCGAAACTTTCCAGCAACTTTGGAGTGCGTGTTTCCCCGACTGTCGGCTACATACCTGGCTGCGCCCGCCTGCGGGCTACGGTAAGCGTCCGTTCTGGCAGATGCAGGTCGTGAGCCAGTATGTAACGCGCTTCCTGAACGCGCTGGGGCTAAAAGGGCGTTCGAAGGAGCGAAACGTGCCCGATGCGATCCTGCGTTCACCGCGCCATGTGCAGGCGGCGTTCCTGCGTGCGCTGTTTGAGGGCGACGGCGCAGTGGAACGGTCGGGCAACAGCCTGATGCGCGTGAGCCTCGTCTCCGCCAGCAAGCGATTACTGCAGCAGGTACAGGTGATGCTGCTCGGCTTCGGCGTCGTGGGCTACCTGCGGGCGGAGAAACGCGCTGCGACATATCGGTTGTGTATCGCGGGCTACGAGAACTTGCGCCGCTACCACGCGCAGATTGGCTTCCTGTCCGAAGCGAAGCGCAAGGCGTTGGAAGCGGTACTCGCCGACTCGTCCGAGCGCGTGCTGTCCAAAACCGACTATGTGCCCTATTTGAGCGACTATGTGCGCCGCGCCGCAAAACGCCATCGCGAATGGTTAGGCAAGCATAACTTCGACCGCATGCCACGCCTCGAACTCGCGCTGCCCAAACTGCTGGAAGCCCTCCCTGCGGAAGACGCCGAGTTCCTGTTAGCCCTTGCGGAGAACCGCTACTTCTTTGACCCCGTCGTCACCATCGAGGATGCGGGCATGCAGCGCGTCTACTCCATCCGCGTAGAGAGCGAGTGCCATTCGTTTGTGGCGAACGGTTTCGTCAACCACAATACCGAAGTGCGCCTCACCCCCATCGCGATGGAGATGCTCGCCGATATCGACAAAGAGACCGTCGACTGGATGCCCAACTACCTGCAAAGCGCAGAGGAGCCGACCGTGCTGCCCGCGCGGTTCCCGAACCTGCTGTGCAACGGGGGCAGCGGCATCGCCGTCGGCATGGCGACCAACATCCCTCCGCACAACCTCAGCGAGGTGGTGGACGCGCTGATTTACCGCCTCGAACACCCGAACTGCACCCTCGAACCGATTCTGAAACTCCTGCCCGGTCCCGATTTCCCCACAGGCGCGCTGATTCTGGGCACAAAGGGCATCCGCCAAGCCTACGAAACGGGGCGCGGCAGCATCGTGATGCAGGCAAAAACGCAAATCGAACCCTTAGACGGGGGCAAAAGCGCGATAGTAATTACTGAGCTGCCCTATCAAGTGAGCAAAGCCCGCCTGATTGAGCAAATCGCCGCGCTGGTGAAAGCGGGCAAGCTGGACGGCATCACCGACCTCGCCGACTACTCCGACCGCACGGGCATGCGCGTGGTGATCGAACTGCGCCGCGATGTGAACCCGAACCGCATGCTCAACAGCCTGCTCAAACACA
>CAYYCA010000025.1:0-13239 GCA_964470265.1 uncultured Fimbriimonadales bacterium
CGAGTGGAGAGTCAAGAGGGGACTGTAGCCACTGTCGGGTTTTCGGGTCATACTCGCGTGCGCCGACATGATACAACCCTGTGAAGGGAATATACTCGTACCCATACGCCCCGTTCCAGCGGAAGGGTTGGCGGGTGGTTTCAGTGCCTGTCGGGATGGGGTTGCCCCAGCTGTCGTAGTGATAGAGGTCGGTGGGAACGCCGCTGGAGTTCAGCAAGGCGCGTACATTTCCCAAGCCGTTGGTCACATAGTAGCGCCGCTGCGCACTCGTCGGGTATACTTCTTTTTCGTAGCCTGCAGGCTACAGGGGGAGCTGCTATGAAAGTGTATCGATTGGATTTGAATGATGTCGTCCAGCACCCTGGACGGCGTGTGGAGTACCCGATCGAACTCTGGTTGGAGCGGGAAGAGGCTCCCCCGCTGGCGGAACCGATTCACGGGACGCTGGTCGCTGAGAGCGGCGGGCGCATCCTGCGCCTCTACGGCGAGTTCAGCACTACCGTGTGGCTGGAGTGCGGACGCTGCCTGAGCTACTTCCAGCTGCCCGTGAAGTTCGAGATCCACGAGGAGTTCCCCTTAGCGGGCACGCCCGCTGGATTGAGCGCATACGGCTACGCCGAAGTGGAAGATCGGGACTCGTTCCCCGTGTTTGAGGGGAACTATCTTTATGTTGACGACTTGCTGCGGCAATATCTGTTGCTGGAGTTGCCGATAGCGCCTGTCTGTCGGGAGGATTGCAAGGGCTTGTGTCCCACCTGCGGACAGAACCTGAACGAAGGCGCTTGCAGCTGTGCGCCCAGGACGGGGCATCCCGCCTTTGAGGCGCTGGCGCGAGCGTGGTACAGCGAAGATTAAGAAGGAGGCACGAACATGGCGAACCCGAAACGACGACACTCGCACGCGCGCGGCGCGAAACGGCGCACGCACTATAAACTGGAAATGCCCGGCTTGAGCCGCTGCACCCACTGCGGCGCGATGGTGTTGCCCCACCGCGCCTGCCCCGTGTGCGGCTACTACAAGAAGCGCAAGTACGAAGCGGCGATTACCGAAGGCGTGACTTCGGAAGAGTAAGCGATGCGCATCGCCGTCGACGCGATGGGGGGCGACCATGCCCCTCAAGAGATTGTAGCAGGCGCGCTGGAGTCTGCACGGCAGGTCAGCTTCGAAATCCTGCTGGTGGGCGATACGGCGCAAATCGAGCCGCTGCTGCCCAAGCGCGGGCGACCGTCGAACCTCATCGTCCATCACGCCTCACAGGTGATTACGATGGACGATTCGCCTGTGATGGCGATTCGGCGCAAGCGCGACTCGTCGCTCGTGGTCGCCGCCAAGCTGGTCAAAGAGGGCAAGGCGGACGCGCTGGTCTCGATGGGCAACACGGGCGCAGTTGGCGTCACCGCCAAGCTGCTCTGGGGCGGACTGCCGTATGTTGACCGACCTGCCATCGCCACCGTACTGCCCACCTACACGGGGCGATGTGTGCTGCTCGATAGCGGCGCGACCGTCGACTGCACCCCGCGCCAGCTGCTCGACTTCGCGCTGATGGGGCAAATCTACGCCGCGCAAGTGCTGGAAATCCCCAACCCGCGCGTGGGGCTGCTCAACATCGGTGAGGAAGCCACCAAAGGTAACAGCCTCACTAAAGAAGCCTACCAGCTGCTGCAGAGCCAGCTCAGAGACGAGTTCGTGGGCAACGTGGAGGGCAAGACCTTCTACGAGGGCGTCGCCGATGTGGTGGTGTGCGACGGCTTCGTGGGCAACATTTTTCTGAAGACCAGCGAAGGCGTGGCGGAGATGGTGCTGAAAGTGGTCAAAGAGGAGCTGACCCGCAACGCGCTGAACAAGCTGCCCCTCGCGCTGCTGAAACCCGCGTTCGGGCGCATCAAGCAGCGGTTAGACTATCGCGAGTGGGGCGGCGCGCCGCTGCTGGGCGTGGACGGCGTGTGCATCATCGGGCACGGACGCTCCGACAGCTACGCCGTGCGTCAGGCGATTTCGGTAGCGGCGCAGGCAGTCGCTAATCGCCTCATCCCCACGCTGCGCCACGCGCTGACGCTACTCCACCAAGAAAAGGAGGGCTAACGGGCAAGTGCGCGTCACCATCTTGGGCTGTGGCACATCGATGGGCGTGCCGCAACTCGGCTGTCGCTGCGCCGTCTGCACCTCCGCCGACCCGCGCAACCACCGCACCCGCCCCAGCGTGCATATCCAGCAGGGCGAGACGCAAATCCTCATCGACGCGCCCCCTGAACTACGCCTCCAACTGCTGCGCACGGGCTTAGACCAGCACCTCGACGCCGTGCTGATTACCCACACCCACGCCGACCACATCATGGGGCTGGACGATATCCGCGGCTTCACGATTTACACAGGGCGCACCGTGCCCGTGTACGCCGAAGCCAGCGCGCTGGACGACCTCAAGCGCGTGTTTCGGTACATCTTTTTCCCCTACCCGCCGGGCGTTAGCACCCCGCAAATCGAGTTCCGCGAAATCACAGGCGAGTTGCAAATCGGCGAGCTGACCATCGAGCCGTTGCGTGTGTTTCACGGCGAGATGCCCATTCTGGCGTTCCGCATCGGCGACTTCGCGTATGTGACGGATGTGAGCTACATCCCGCCCGACACATGGGAACGCTTGCAGGGGCTAAAGCTCCTGATTCTGGACGCCCTGCGCCGCGAGCCGCACCCCACCCACTTCCACTTCGAGAAGGCAGTGGAGGTCGCCCAGCAGTTGGGGGCGCAGCACACGCTGTTCACCCACCTTACCCACGATTTGGACTATGAAGCCACGAACGCGCAGCTGCCTCCTAATATCCAGCTGGCGTATGATGGGCAAGTAATAGAGGTGGAGGGATAGCTTCAGCGGGACGCCGACGCTACGCCAGGCGCGTGCGTAGCGTCGGCGTCCCCGCCGACGACATGTGCTACTTGAACTCGCGATCGGTATTACGATTTAGCACTCTGCCCCGAACTGGAACAACACGCGCAGCAGGTCGGCGTCGTCGATCACGCCGTCGCCGTTCAGGTCGCCCTCGTCGAAACCGAGCAGCACGACAAGTAGATCGGCGTCGTCCACGCAGCCGTCGCCGTTCGCGTCGCCCAGAAGCGGCTGGCGGAACTGCGCGATGAACAGATCCGCGTCGCCCGATTCGGCGACGACCTCTCCTGCGAGCAGCAGGCGATTCTGGGCGTCCACTGCCAGCCCCATGAGCTGCGCGGGCGCGTCGGCGCGGGGCGCATACTCCATCGTCCAGAGCAACTCGCCGCTGGGGGCAATTTTAAGTGCATAGGCTGCCTGGGATTCGCCGTCGTAGCGGCGGAACGCCAGATAGAGGTTGCCCGCGTTGTCTATCGCTGTCTGTGGCTGGTCGGTTATCCAGTCAAACGCGCGTTCCCAGAGCGGCGCGCCCGTCGAAGGGACAAGGCTTAACACCCGCAGACGCCCCTGCCCGTTATGATAGACGGCGTAAATACACTCGTCCGACGCGCCCAAGAAAAACAGGTTCGTATCGCTGCTGGTCTCGATGTCCCGTAGCCAACCAACAGAGCCGTCGGAGTTCACGCGCATCAATCGCCATACCGCTTGCAGTGGGGTCCAAGCTTCTAGCGCGGCGGTAAACAGGATATCGCCCGAGACGACGCCCCCGTAATGGAGCGGCGCATCCGCTGTCCACAACTGAGTTCCGTCGGAGGCAAACCGACTCGTCCGCCGCACATCCGTGGACACAAAGACGCCTCCGCTTCGGTCGGGAATCAGGGTCTGATAACTCCATCCCAGATTGCGTGTCCAGAGCAGCGAGCCATCAGGAGAGAACTTGTGGAGCCAGTCGTTGTTGGTTCCCAGCGCCGTAATGTAGAAAGCATCGTCGGAGGCGAGCGCGGCGTTGTAGAAACTGCCTACACCAGAATAGGTACGGTTCCAGAGAATACTGCCGTCGGGACGGCGCTTCAGGATGCGCGGCGCGGTGTTTTGCTGAATGTAGCTCCCGATGCTAATCCAGTTGCCCAGACGGTCAAAGAGTCCGAACCGCAGTCCTGGCTCGTTCCACCGCCTGACGCCGTTTGAGTCATGACTCAGGTCATAAACGATGTAGTTCGGGTTCGTACTGAGCCGGGTCAGCACAGTGTTTCCCGCTTGGTCAACCGCAAGGGCGTACACAAGGTCGTAGGCGTTTTGCTGATGCTGCGGCGAGAGCGTAAATCGCAACTCGCCTGTCGCGCCGATTCGCAAACAGGGCGGCGTGAAGGCGCGGAGCCACACGAATATCTCGCCGCTCGAGTTCTGCGTGAAGAGCAGAATGGAAGCCAGCGAAACACTCAAGTTTGTGACATAACGGGCGTTTAGCTCGCCGTTTGCGCTTACATGGCTGATGACTATACGACTGAACAGGGAGTCTATCAGGAGTGTCGTAATTCTGCCGCTCGCTCCTACCGAGAATCGGGCGCGCGTATCCAGTAGACCGCCCCTCGTTGCGCCTAAATCCGTTCGTTGCCAGAGCGGTTGTGGTTCTAAATCTGTGCGCATCAGGATGACGGGTTGCGTGGAGAAGCGTGAATGCCATAGCATGAGTAGACCATCTGGCAATATGGCGGCGTCGGCTAACTCGTAGTTCATTGGGATGAGGTCGCTATTGCTGGCAAGAAGCGTTCCCTGACCGCTGAAAATCTCCACCACCCCACTGCGCAAGACGGCGTAGACTGCGCCGTTATTGGCGGCTCCGACAGCGAGGTAGGTTGGAGAAGGTTCCGTTCTGCCCGTTACGGTCTGCCAGCGCAAGTCGCCGTTTGCGCCGATAAGACGCACTGCCCGATTGGTGGAGTAAGCCACTCCAGCCGCCGCGCATTCACCTGCAGGCGTAGCGCCAATCGTCTCTACCAAGATGTCAGCAGTGTGACGCCACAACACATGTCCTGCGTCGCTAATTCTGAAGAGGTAGCTGAAGGCGGGCGCTTCCAGGTGATGTGGTCTCGCTGCCACGAAGAAATCGCCTTGTGCGCCGCGCTGGACAATCCCCGATGCGTTGGACAGGGGGAGGGGGTACTCGCCAACTGAGAAGACCTGCCCGTTCGTGTCGACTTTCAGGCAAGTCAGCCGATTTAGGTTGCGCCGCCACACGCTCCTCACGACATGCACGAACAGGGTTAGCCGTCCCTGTGCGTCGAAGGCGGAGCCAATCAGGTTGTGGCTCATCGCCTGCGGATGACGCCACTCCAGCCGCCAGTTCAGCGCGCCCGACGGCGCGTATTGCTCGACGATAATCTTCGGAGTGTAGCGGCGGAGTTTGCCTGCGCGGAGAAAGCTCACGCTCTGGTACGGCGCGTTCACCAGATACAGGTTGCCTGCCTCGTCCAGCAGCGTGGACGAAACATCCGTGTCGTACACTATCGACGCATCGTGATACAAATCGCTCCACACCAGTTGCGGTCGCTGCGCGAACCCCGTAGCTATTAGCAGCGACGCGAAAACCACCACACATCTCGCTTTGCTGCGCATAGAGTTCAACCTCCTTTCGTTCGACGCGCAAATTTACGGGGCGTTTCACGGGTAAGGTACAATTACCGTGCTATGCGCCGCAAACCTGTGATTGCCATCGTCGGACGCCCCAATGTCGGCAAATCCACGCTCTTCAATCGGCTGATTGGGCAGCGCGTGGCGATTGTGGAAGACACGCCGGGCGTCACACGCGACCGACTCTACGGCGAGGGCGAGTGGCTGGGGCAGCCGTTCATCGTTATCGATACAGGGGGCATCCTGTTCAGCGACGACGACCCGCTGATTGAGCAGGTGCGCGTGCAGGCACAGGTGGCAATGCACGAGGCGGACTGCATCCTGTTTCTGGTGGACGCCCGCGACGGGCTGACCCCCGCCGACGAGGAGGTCGCCGAACTGCTGCGCAAAGGAAACAAGCCGACGCTGCTGCTGGTGAACAAGGCGGACAATCCGCAGCAGTGGGAGAACCAGCGGGCGGAGTTCTTCGCGCTGGGGCTGGGCGAGCCGATCCCGATTTCGTCCATTCACGGGCACAACATCGCCGAAGTGCTGGAGCGGGCGTTCGAACAGATGCAGGCGCAGCCGCAGCCCCCCGTGGAAGAGGAAGCGGGCGAGGAACCCATCAAAATCGCCATCGTAGGGCGTCCGAATGTGGGCAAGTCGTCGCTGCTGAACGCGATTTTAGGCGAGCCGCGCGCGATTGTGAGCGAAATCGCAGGCACGACGCGCGATACGCTCGACACGCCCTTCACCTGGAAAGGGCAGCCCGTGATACTCATCGACACGGCGGGCATCAAGCGACCCGGCAAGGTGCAGCGCTCGCTGGAATACTACGCGCAGATGCGGGCGGAGCGCGCCATGCAACGCGCCGATGTCGCCGTCGTGGTCATCGACGCAACGGAAGGCATTACGCACAACGACCGTCGGATTGCGCAACTCGCGGCGAACGCAGGGCGCGGCGTCGTGTGGGCGATCAATAAGTGGGACCTCAAGGAGCCGCCCGACGGCAACCTCGAGCAGCGCACGCCCATCAAGAAGGACTTCGAACGGCTAATCCAGCAGGAGGTGAAGTGGCTCGACTACGCGCCGTTCGTGTTCATCTCCGCGCTGGCGGGCAAGGGGATTGAGCCGCTCTTAGATACCTGTATGGCGGTCGCCGACTTCCACTGTATGCGCGTCGGCACGGGCGAGCTGAACCGCCAGATGCAGGAGTGGCTGTTCGAGCGTCCCTACACGCGCAAGGGCAAGCAACTCAAGATTTACTATGCGACGATGGCAAGCGTGCGCCCGCCCACGATCGTGCTGTTCGTGAACGACCCCGACATCGTGCATTTCTCCTACCTGCGCTATCTGGAAAATCAGCTGCGGAGCCGATATGAATATACAGGCGTCCCAATTCGCTGGGTGATTCGCGCGGCGCACGAAGAACGGGAGAAGTGAAACGCTGTCACGAAAGTCGGGCGTCTGCGCTATTGAGTAGCAGGAGGCTGGAACAAAATGCGAGAACAAGGCTTGACGGCTCTGTTTTTTATCGCGGGCGCGTTAGCGGGCGTTATCGGAATGCACGCGCTGGGATTCCGCACTTCGTCGCCCGCTTCAGCGACTGCGCCTTCCTCTCAGGGCAACTTGCGACCTTCTGCAACCGCGCCAGACTCTACAGGCGCAAAAGGGATTCTGGAACAAGGACTGGAACTCGGACAGATGTATCAGCGGTTCGCGCAGGAGCTGGACGAGTCTGCTTCGGGTTCAGCGTTGCCGACGGTTCCTGCGTATAATGCGCCTGTGGGCGCGTCGCTTCCGCCTGCGCAGCCGACCAACAGCGAACCGCTGCAGCCCTTGAATCCCACTCACGAATCGGGCGTCAGAACGGCGGCGGGCGCGCGCATGTATACTGTTCCGTCGTTTATGCGCGACGCGCTGCGAGCGAGCCAAGAGTGAGAGCGGTTATTCTATTTTTGCAGCCCCACGCGCCACTCCTTCTGGAGTAGGGGGAAGCCTTCCGCCTCGCGCTTCTCCAAGTGTTTCAGACAGCAGGCGCGTGAGAGCGTGCGAATGCGCTGAATGTAGCTCGCCCGCTCCGTCACCGAGATGCTCCCCCGCGCATCGAGCAGATTGAAGATGTGCGAGCACTTGAGCGCGAGGTCGAACGCGGGATGCACATAACCCAGTTCGGCAATCCGCGCGCTCTCCGACTCGTACATCTCAAAAAGCTTGAACAGCATCTCAGTGTCGGCGTGTTCGAAGTTGTAGTAGTTATGTTCCAGCTCGGACTGAAAGTCGACATCAGCGTAGGAGACGCCGCGGCTCCATTCGAGTTCCCACACGCTGTTTTTCTTCTGCAGGAGCATTGCGAGCCGTTCGGGTCCGTAGGTGATTTCGGCGCATACGGGGTCGCACTCGATTCCGCCCACCTGCTGGAAGTAGGTGAACTGCGTGATTTCCGTGCCGTTGAGCCACACTTCCCAGCCGACGCCCGACGCGCCCAGCGTGGGGGCTTCCCAGTCGTCTTCCACGAAGCGGATGTCATGCTCGCGCGGGTCGATACCGAGAGCGCGCAGGCTCTCCAGATACACATCGACCACATCGTCGGGCGAGGGCTTGAGGATAACCTGATACTGATAGTAGTGCTGCAGGCGCATGGGGTTGCGGGCGTAGCGTCCATCGGCGGGTCGACGGCTCGGCTGCACATACGCCACATACCAGGGTTCAGGTCCCAGCGCGCGTAGGGTTGTGGCAGGCGCCATCGTGCCCGCGCCCACTTCTACATCATACGGCTGTAAAATCAGGCATCCATAGTCTGACCAGAACTGCTCCAGCCGAAACAGCAACTCCTGAAAGGTCATAGGCGGGGGAAGTATACCTGAAGTTGGTCTAAGGCCACGGATATACGGGCGTCTCCACCCCATAGAGCAGCGCCAGCACGGCCCACACTGCCGCCGAGAAGAACTCGCCGAAAATCATGCCCAGAAAGAAGGGGCGCGCTCGACGATAGAGCGGCATGCCCCCGTAGCGCAGCAACGGCGCTTTAATCAGCCACGCCACGAGCATCGAGAACCACAACACAATCACACCCCATGTCGCGCTCATGGCGAAGCCGAGCGGATGGAATGGGAAGCCCGGCAACGCCGACCGCCCCCACGCCAGCAGCAAAGTGATGACGAACCCCAGCCCGAAAAAGAGCGGGCGGAAGGCAGGCACGGGCGTCTCGCCGCCTGAGGGCGTCATAAACGGCGCGTTCTCCCGAAAGAACTGCGTCGGCTGACGCTCGTACACATAGCCATACAAATTGAGCGCGCCGTAAGTGTAGGGCAGCCAGAGCTGGAACACAAACGCAATCATCATCGCTGCGACGATTCCCACGCCCAACGCCAGCAGCAGCTTGCGCTTATGCAGACGCGCCTCCTCGCTCAGCTTTTGCGCGTCCAGCATCCCCGTAATCGGAATCCCGCGCAGGTCGCGAAACAGCACGGCGTCCACCAGCGCCATCGCCGTCAGGTTGCGCGGCGAGAGCAGCGAATACTTCTCCATCGTGATGATATCCATCGGCGTAAAACAGCCCTCGGTAATCAGCAAGCCGCCCTCCGCTGTGCAACGCGCCATCACCAGCCCCTGCACCATCAAGTAAATCGCGAACACCAGCGCGGCGACCCACCAATCCATCCCCGCCCACTGCGCCCAGAGCAGGATTACAAAAAATGAACCAATCAGCCCCCAGAACGCCCAGCGGTAGGACATCAACTCGCTGCCAGGCGGGGGCGGCGGCGCGTCGCCTTTCACCACCTGCCACACATAGCGCAGATGATGCCGCGCCGAATACAGTACATAGCCCGCCACCGCAAAAAACGCCCCCGAACAGAGCCACTTCACGAACCCTGCCGCCGCCGCGTGCTTCGCCGTCGTCTCAAACCCGTAGGTCAGCCCCAGAAACTCGAACCCCTTGCTTAGCAGATAGAAAAACCAGAAGCTGAACAGCAGCTCCGTCGGGATCAGAAAGAAGAAACCCACCGCCGCGAACGAGAGATAGAGCGAGAACATCGTCATCTGGTCATAAGGCGGCGTCGTGAAGTAGTCCTTCAGGGGATAGACCAGCGTAATTTCGGGAATCGTGGGGATGTTGCGGTGTAAGCCGTTCAGTGTGAACACGAAGATGGGCACGAGTGCGCCCGCCCAGAACAGGCGATTGCTGAAAAACTCGCCCCCGCGCATAAGTTCAAGAGGCAACTGCACCAACGGGAAGGAGAGCCGTTCGTTCTCCACCCACTGCTTGCGCAGCAGCACGCTGATACACAGGAACGCGAAGAACACTGCGCCGATTAGAATCAACCAGCGCGCTGTAGAGGCAATCCACGCGCCCCACGGGATCGGCTCGCCAAACGGAATGCGCTGATAAAACCACTTTACAATCGGCTCGGGTTGCGGTTCGGCGGGGTTCCACGGGAAGAGCGCAGGATTGAGTAGCGGGAAATAGAGCTGCGCCCAGTTGTTGCCCTCCGCATAGTAGCTCACGCCCACCTGCGCAGGCAGCAGTCGCTCCATCACGCCGCGCGAGGCAATCATCGCGCTGAACAACATCATCACGAACACGACGGCGAGTTCGGGCGTACTCAGCGCGGCGCGCGGGCTAAACCGCGCGACCAGCCGATTCAGCAGCACGCCCACGAAAATCAGCGCAATCACGGCGGGCGGCAGCTGCATCATGCCGATTTGAATCGTTTGCGCCACCAGCTCCGCCGCCGCGACGATGATCGACGCCGCCGCCGAGCCGATTAGCCCGATAAACAGAGCGCGTCCAATCCGAATGGGGGGACGCGCCTCGACCGCCTGCTGCTCGCGCCGTTCCGTCAGGAGGGTCATCGGAAGGCGTTAATTCGCTCAATTGAGGCAGATTCCTGTGAAGGCGCAGATTAGTCGCTCAGCTGCTCCAGGCGCGCCTTCAATCGCGCGTGCTTGTCCAGCAGTTCGCGCTCCTGCTGGCGGGTTTCCTGCACGACTTCAGGCTTGGCGCGCTCCACGAACTGCGGGTTGCGCAGGCGCGCCTGCACCTGTTTGATTTCGCCCTCCAGTTTGGCGAGTTCTTTCTGCAGGCGTTCACGCTCGCGGGCGATGTCCACCAGCCCGGCGATGGGCAGGAACGCCTCCGCGCCAGTGGTGGGGTTCATCAGCGCGCGCTCGGTGGGTTGCCCGAAGCGCACCTCCGCACACCACGCCAAGTGCCCAATCATGCTTGCGTGGCGTTGCAGGCGTTCCGCGCTGTCGGCGTCGGTCGGGTTCAGCCACACAGTGGGGATTTGCACGCCAGGCGTGATTTTTACCTCCGCGCGCAGGTTGCGAATCGCGCGAATCGCTTCGAACACCTGCGCCATCTCGGCTTCGGCGGCGTCGTCTATCCATTCGGGGTTCGCCACGGGGAACCGCGCCTTGCACAGTGCAGGCTCCGCTTCACTTGCGCCAATCGCCTGCCAGAGTTCCTCCGTGATGTGGGGCATGTAGGGGTGCAGCAGGCGCAACAGCTGGTCAAACAGATACACCAGCATCGCCTGTGTCTGCTCGCGGCGAGCGGGGTCTTGCAAGCGCGGCTTGACGGCTTCGATGTACCAGTCGCACACTTCGCTCCAGATGAACTCATACAGCGCGTTCGCGCCGTCGTCGAAGCAGTAGCGCGTGAGGGCGTCGTGTACGGTTTGGATGGTGCGCTGCAAGCGGCTGAGGATCCACCGATCGAGCGCATCGGCGGGCTGCGCTCCACGCGCGCGCAGGGCGTTCAGGTCTGCGCCCTCCAAGTTCATCAACACGAACCGCGTGGCGTTCCACACCTTGTTGGCGAAGTTGCGCGCGCTCACCACGCGGTCTTCGTAGAAGCGGATGGACTGCTGCATGCCCGCCTGCTGCAGCAGCGACCAGCGCAGGGCGTCCGCGCCGTACTTTTCAATCAGCTCCAGCGGGTCAATCCCCGTGCCCAGCGACTTGGACATCCGCTTGCCCTCTTTGTTCAGCACCGTGGCGTGGATATACACATCGCGGAACGGGATGTCGCCCTTGAAATACAGCCCCGTCATAATCATCCGCGCCACCCAGAGGTAGAGAATCTCCTGCGCGGTAATCAGCACATCGGTCGGGTAGAACAGGCGCAGCTCGTCTGTGTCGCGGGGCCAGCCCAGCACGGTGTGGGGCCAGATGGCGGACGAGAACCATGTATCCAGCACATCGGGGTCGCGCACGAGGCGCGTGCTGCCACAGCGTGGGCATTTGTCAGGGGGATTTTTCTGGACGATGGGGCTTTCGCGCCGCAGCAGCCGGCCGGTCTCATCAAAGTTTTCAGGGTGACAATCCACACAGTACCACGCCGGAATCTGATGCCCCCACCAGAGCTGGCGCGAGATGCACCAGTCGCGAATGTTCTCCATCCAGTGCAGGTACATCTCCTTATAGCGTTCAGGCAGGAAGCGAATCTTGCCCTCTTTCACGACATCAATCGCGGGCTGCGCGATGCTCTGCATGCGGCAGAACCACTGCTCGCTCAACAGCGGCTCGATCACCGTGTGGCAGCGTTCACACCGCGCGAGGGGCACGGTGTAGTCCTCGACCTTCTCCAGCAAGCCCAACTCCTGCAGATCCTGCACGATCAGTTGCCGCGCCTCGTAGCGGTCTTTGCCGTGATATTTCTGTAGGTAGGGGTTGTCGGGTGCGTTCAGCGGCTCGGTATTGATGGTTCCGTCCAGATTCATAATCACGGGGCGCGGCAGGTTATGTCGCTGCCCGATTTCGAAGTCGTTCGGGTCGTGTGCAGGGGTCACTTTCACCGCGCCTGTGCCGAAGGCGGGGTCGGGGTACGGGTCGGCAATCAGTGGGATGGGTTTGTCCACCAGCGGCAGGCGCAGGGTTTTGCCAATCAGCCCCTGATAGCGTTCATCGGCGGGGTTCACGGCGACCGCCACATCACCCAGCATTGTTTCGGGGCGCGTGGTGGCGACCACCACATGTCCACTGCCGTCCTCGAATGGGTAGCGAATGTGATAGAGTTTACCCGCCTCGTCTGCCTGCTCCAGCTCGATGTCCGAAATCGCCGTGCGGCAACGCGGGCACCAGTTAATCACGCGCTCGCCGATATACAGGTGCCCGTCCTGCCACCAGCGGACGAACACCTCCAGCACGGCGTCCACATATTCGGGGTCTAAGGTGAAGCGGGTGTAGCGCCAGTCATACGAGCAGCCGAGTTTGCGGAACTGCATCAGGATGGTGTTGCCGTACTGTTCGCGCCATTGCCACACGCGCTCCAGGAACTTTTCGCGCCCCAAATCGTGGCGGGTCAGCCCCTCTTTGCGCAGCTCGCGCTCCACCACATTTTGGGTGGCGATGCCCGCATGGTCTGTGCCGGGCACGCAGAGGGTGTTGTAGCCCTGCATACGTTTCCAGCGCAACAGCACATCGTGGATGGCGTTGTTCAGCGCGTGCCCCATGTGCAGCGAGCCGGTGATATTGGGGGGCGGAATAGTGATGCAGTAGCGGGGTCTGCCGTCATCGGCGATGGTCGCCTCAAAATCGCCGCGCTCCAACCACCACTGATAGCGTCTCTCCTCCACCTGATGCGGATCGTAGGTCTTGGGCAGCTCGTACATGGCGGGGAATATTGTACCTGCAAAGTCGCGTTCATCCAAAGGAAATCCTGCCTGAGGGGGGAATCAACCCTGACAAGGGTACAACGCATAGGTTCAACTCGGCTGTATCAACCACCTTACCCCCCTCCGTAA